>JAJRSV010000175.1 GCA_024278655.1 Bacteroidota bacterium
CGCAGGGAAAAAATATTAAAGTTAATCAATCAAATTGATGAACTGCCCGTCGATCCTGATGTGTTGAGCAATGTTTTATACATCCTGAATGATAACAGGGCTAACGTTACATAGTTATCGAATGCAATCAGAAGAGATCATGGTTTGTTCCTTAAAATACTGAGTGCGGCAAACTCTCCGTTAAACGGATTGCCGGGCAGGGTATATTCAGCGGATTATGCAATTGTGCTGCTCGGCTTCGAAAATATTAAGAAGATTGTAAAAGAGACAGACGTAAAAAACAATCCGGAATTTTTCGATTCTTCCCTTTGGTACAGGAATTCGTTCTGGCGACATTCGGTAATGGTTGTGAATACGGCTAAACAGTTTGCAGAGGATTTTAATTACCGGAAGACCGATTACATTTCTACCGCTGCGTTCCTGCACGATATCGGAATACTAATCATACGTGAGTTTTTCCCCGATGAATATGAAGAGATAAATCTTTTGGCTACCGAACAAAATATAAACCGTCTGAAAGCCGAAGAAATTGTTCTGGGAACAAATCATTCGGAAATCGGAAAAATGATTCTGCAGAAGATGAATCTTCCCGATTTGATTTCCGAAGCGGTTAAGTTTCATCACCTGCCTTCGAAAGCGAATGAAGCGTTATTGATTTCCGCAATCATTCATCTTTCGGATTTGATGATAAGCTTTATGGGTATGAGCAACATCGATTGGGATAACGATTTACAGGTTGACGATAACATTATTTCAATTCTTAACCTGAACAGCGGCAGGTACGGCGACCAGTTAACATTCGTATTTCATGAGCTGCTGCAGGAAATAATTAATAAAAACCGTACTCAGAAAAGAAATGATTACTACTTCTCATAATAATTTATTGTTAACATAAAAACGGAATTGCTTTAACAGTGAGAGTTCTGAAAGATACAAATGTAAGGTACAAATCGTTTGTTGATATGTTGTACGCCGGCAGCGGTACAGCGGAACCGGCAGAAACAGTAATCGACCTGCCGGAAAATAAAGAGCCGGCTGACAACAACGGTTTGCGGTTGATAAATGCGTTTGCAAAGAAAATTGAAAACGCGAAAACCGTTATCGATACTACCGAAACGTTAAGCTCGTTTTTCGGAAACAATTTCGGTGTTACCGGTTCCGAAATATTTCTTTTCGATAAATCAAAGAAGAACCTCGTCCCGCTCGGTATAAACAAGAACGGCAGGTTCCTTTCGCTTATTAAACACTTAACCGACGAAGAGTCAATCGACTGGATATTTAGTAAACGTAACCATACCGGTTACTCCGAACTGATGACTTACAACTTAAACGGAGTTAATACAAAACTGTTGATTGTTCCAATCTTCTACAAAGGAAGGAGAAAAGGAATTCTGTTAATCAGTTCGTTGAGGAATATTTTTTCGGACAACTCCGGAACATACGAGATTGTTGAAAGCATTCTGAATATGACGATGAGCAGAATAGAATTATTGATGTACAAAAAGCAATTAAAAGATGCTGCACGGGAACTCCAGGTATATCAATCGAAAAGCTCCAACGATGTACGGCTGCTTGCAATAGGCGAATTGGCTTTGGGTGCAATTGAAGGATTGCTGAATCCGATGCAGATAATTTTAAGTTACGCAGAGATGCTTGCGAAAGAGAATAACTCAAGCGACAATGAAGCGGTTGACGTTATTAAAGAACAGGTGAATGAAGTAAGCAAAGTTATTTCGGGCATAATAAGATTCTCTCAGAGAGATAAAGAATCGTTCAGGATACAACCGGTAAATATTAATGTACTGCTGAATGAGTTCAACAGCATCGCCGAACAATCGGTTAAGAATAAAAATTACGAGCTGATTTTGGACCTTCAAAAAAATCTGCCCACGATTTTAAGCAACAGGAATCAAATTTACCAACTGTTTACCAATGTGTTTACGCTTATTCTTTCAAACGCCTCGAACGAAGGCGGTATTTTTATTCAAACAAGGTTTAATGACGATAACGTAACCATGAGAATAAACTTTACCGGCTATATGCCTGTGTTGAATGAGCAGCCGGATGAACACAGCGGCGATTTAACAATAGATATTATACGCAGTATAATGGAAAAGCATGAAGGCAGTTTGGAAACAAGTTCATCACAACAAACCGGCTCAACAATCGTACTAACTTTTCCGCTTCAAAGGAAGAAAGTGAAATGAAACTATCATCTGTAATATTGCTGGTATTCGTTACCGTTTTTCAGATGAACATATCCGCACAGGAAACGAAGCCGGAAGAATTAAAAATCAGTACAAGAGAGAACACCGGTGCACAGGAAAATGTAATAGACATCAGAAAGATTGTTGAGCGGCAGATTCAGGCGGCGGTTAACCGCAGATACAATAAAGTGCTGAATGAATCGCTCAAAAATATCATACAGGTAGAGAGTGCCGATAAAAAAGAAACAAACCGGCTATCGGGTTTCGGTTCATCCTTTTTGAAAATGATTGATACAAGAATAATTGTTCTGTTGGCTGCAGGAATTGTATTGGTTGCAGCAATCGGTTACCGGAGAAAAAGATTGAACGGCAATAAAGAAGATGAACGATTACCCGATCTTAAAAAAAGAATAGCGATGATAAGAAATGAAGAACCGGTGATTATAGAGAGCAGCGGTTTAAGTGAAGTAAGAAAAAATCTCCGCTCGATGCCGCTTGAAGGAAAAAGCTACGGTAAAGCTAAACCCGATATTTCGAAAAGAGCGAAGGAACTTAACGTATCGAAGGGAGAGATTTTGCTTGCTGCAAAGCTCCGTTCGTATGAGACGGCAGGAAGGTAAACGGGTGAGATGATAAAAGGAAAAAAGGAATTAAAAATTTTCAGGAGAAAAACATGATAAAAGGAATTTATTACGCCGCGCGAAGTTTGAACAACGGTTTTCAGAAGATGAACAACATTGCAAATAACCTGGCGAACATAAACACTACCGGTTACAAAAGGCAGATTCCTTTTTCGGAGATGATGATTAAAGCCGGGCAATCGGAAGTAACCCAGTTTACTGATTTTGCGCAGGGAAATTTTATCCAAACATCAAGTCAGCTCGATTTGGCAATTTCGGGCGACGGGTTTTTTGCTGTGCAAACTCCATCGGGAATCAGGTTGACGAGAAACGGGCATTTCAATTTATCGGATGACGGTTTCATTCTCGATCAGAACGGTAACAAATTGTTGGGAACAAAAGGTGCTATCAACCTTAACGATTTTATTTTCGATAAGGAACAGGATATAAAAATAATGACTAACGGCGATATTTATCTTAACGATCAGTTGATTGATACATTGCTTGTGCTGAAAGCCGATAATCCTTTAACATTGCAACGCGACAGCAACCTCGATTTCTTTTCTCCTTCGGAAGATTACTTTCCTGTTGACGAAAATAATTTTAAGATAATGCAGGGTTACCTCGAAGAGTCGAACGTAAATCCTATTGTCGAAATGGAATCGATGATAAAGACGAGCTCCGATTATCAATCATCGTATAAGATAATCAACTTTTTGGATAAGTCGTTAGAAAAAGCAAATGAAATCGGAAAAGTATAATTAAAGGAGATTAACCATGCCGAACAGAGCATTAAGAACAGCCGCATCGGGAATGTATGCGCAGCAGCTTAACATTGAAGTTATTGCCAACAACATTGCAAACGTTAACACCAACGGATACAAAAAGAACAAACCCGAGTTCCGGGATTTGATGTATCAGGAGGTTTCCACAAATCCGTTGTCAACTTCCGAGCCGGGGGTGATGGACGTTTCGAACAAAACCATCCAGGTTGGTATCGGTGTTAAGCCATCGTCCAACTTAAAGATTTTTCAGCAGGGCGATTTGCTCGAAACAAACAATCAATTCGACTTGGCTATTAACGGCGACGGTTTCTTTCAATTGAGGAAAAGCGACGGGACGATTGTTTACACAAGAGACGGCTCGTTCAAACTGAACGGCGACGGGCAGCTTGTTTCGTCAAGCGGATATGTTTTGGAACCGGACATAACTTTTACCGAAGATGCGGTCGGGTTTGTTGTAAGCCGTAACGGAACAATCGAAAGCCGTGAAACTACAGGCGATAGTTTTGTTGTAGGCGATATTGAACTGGCAAGGTTCATCAATCCAGCCGGGTTAAAAGCTATCGGCGACAATCTTTTCGTGGAAACCGAAGCTTCCGGTCAGCCGATACTGGGAACACCCGGAGAAAACGGCTTCGGCGAAATTCACCAGGGATATATCGAATCGTCGAATGTTGATATTGTTGAAGAGATGATTGCGATGATAACAGCGCAGCGTGCTTACGAAATAAATTCCAAAACAGTAAAGACGGTTGAAGAGATGATGTCGATGGCAAATAATCTTAAAAGAGGTTAAACAATAATGCGTTTGCTAATTCTATCTGTACTGTTTTTGGTTGCATCTGCTGATGCACAAATTGAGGAGAAGATAGAACCGTATCTTAATACTCAATTAAAGAATTACGATAAGATAGAATTCGAAATATTAAAAACACCGTCTGATTATTCTTCAATAAAAATATTGAGTGAAAAAAAATTAAAAGTGATAGGTAACTACGCTTACATACCTGTTGAGATTGTTAAGAAGAAAAAAACTTCCCAATCGTATATAACGGTTAAACTCAAACTTTACAAAAACGTTTTAACGGCGGTAAGAGATATTAAAGCGAAAGAAGAGCTAACTGCCAACGACTTTACAACCGGTCTGCAGGATGTAGCGGCGGTAAAGGGAAAGCCTGTTACCGAACCGGATACCGTTTCGTTTTTCAGGAGTAAAAGAAATTTGCACGAAGGAGAAATTCTTACGGAAAATAAAATTGAGAAAATTCCGGTAATTAAAATCGGCAGCAGGGTTAAAGCGAGTATTGTGCAGGGAAATGTGATGATACAAACCGAAGCCGTAAGCAAACAGGAAGGCGGTGCGGGCGATATCATCAGGATTGTTACAACAGACAAAAAACAATTTAAAGCAAAAGTAATAGATTCAAACAACGTACTTATAACCGAGTAAATTATGAAAACTATAATAACATCACTACTGATTTTACTGACCGGACTAACAGCCGCACAGGATATGAGGCAGAATGCATTTGCATCTCTTTTTTCAGACCAGAAAGCAAGCAGAATAGGCGATGCAATTACAATTGTGGTTATCGAATTTTCACAGGCATCGAACAATGCACAAACAACAACCGGAAGAAGCAGCGATATCGGTTTAACAGCCGGCGGTTCGGTTTACGGTAAAGATTTGCCCGGCACCGATGTATCGCTCGGAACAACAAACGATTTCCGTGGCTCTGGTGCAACTAAAACATCCGGTATGATAAGAACGAAAATCAGTGCAACTATCGATTCGGTTTTGGCAAACGGCAACCTGCTTATAAGAGGCAGCAGAAAAATTGTAATCAACGGCGAAGAGCAGACAATCTTCATCAAAGGCATTGTTCGAACGACCGATATAAATCCCGATAACTCTGTTCTTTCGTACAACATATCGGAAGCCGAAATAAGGATTGAAGGCAGCGGAAGAATAGCCGATTCGCAAAGTCCCGGCTGGCTTACTAAACTGTTCCATTGGTTGTTTTAGGAGGTATGATGAAAAAAATTTTATTGATACTTATTGTTTTTGTTTCAGCGAATTTATTTGCACAGCGGATTAAAGATATTTCGTACCTGTCCGGTGAAAACTCACAGCAAATAATCGGTTACGGGTTGGTGGTGGGTTTGGCAAGCACCGGCGATACTTACCGTACAAAGTTTACCGTGCAATCGATTACAAGTATGTTAAAGAGATTCGGCATTACCGTTCCTCAAACCGACCTGCGAACACGAAACGTTGCCGCCGTTATGGTAACCGCTACGTTGGACCCCTACTTAAAACCCGGCGCAAAGTTCGATGTTAATGTTTCTTCGATGGGTGATGCTTCGAGTCTGCTCGGCGGAGTTTTGCTAATGACACCGCTTTCAGGAATGGACGGACAGGTTTATGCATTTGCACAGGGTCCGGTCTCTATCGGCGGTTACGATTTCCGAACTCCAACCGGCGGCAGGGTTGCTAAAAATCATGCTTTAGCCGGCAGGGTGCCCGACGGCGGTGTGCTGCAAAAACCTATCAGCTTGAATTTTATTAACGGACAGGAACTCACATTATTATTGCGTGAACCTGATATGACAACGGCGTATAATATTTCAACTGCTATTAACTCTCAGTTTGGTGACAAAACCGCTATGGCAATCGATGCATCGGAAGTTAAAGTGAAAATACCGCAGGATAAAATGGATAATGTTGTAGCATTCGTGTCGGAGCTTGAATTGATAAATGTTGAAACCGATAACTCGGCAAAGGTTGTACTTAACGAAAGAACCGGAACTATTGTAGCTGGCGAAAACGTAAGAATAAAACCGTGCACAATTTCTTACGGCAGTTTAAGCATCATAATCCGGTCGTACCCGATTATTTCGCAGCCGGGTGCTTTTTCGAACGGAACAACGGCTATTTTTAATAATCAGGTACCGACTGCTACGGTTGATTCGACAAATACTATTGCAATTACAGGTGCGACGAATGTTCAGGAAGTTGCTTCTGCTTTGAACTCGCTTAAGGTATCTCCCAAAGATATCATTTCGATTTTCCAGGCGCTTAAAGAAGCAGACGCTTTAGTGGGTGAACTAATTATTTTATAAGCATGGCAGAACTGCAATTAAAAATAACGAACCCGAAACTTCACTTTACCTCTGAGCAGGTTAATCATCTTAAAAACAGGTACTCTCCCGAACAAAAAAGAAGATTAGCCGAAGCAACTAAAGGATTCGAGAGTTTGCTTACTTCGATGATGTTAAAGAGTATGACAAAAACTACCGGCGGAATGTTCGGCGAGAACAGTATGGGCGGCGATTACTTTGATGCAATTTTCGAATCGGAGCTTGCATCCTTCATCTC
>JAJRSV010000176.1 GCA_024278655.1 Bacteroidota bacterium
AGCGAATTATTTGGTCATGTTAAAGGTGCTTTTACCGATGCAGTAAAAGACAGACCGGGCAGATTTGAACTTGCAGACGGTGGAACTATATTCTTAGATGAAATTGCTGAAATGCCGCTACAAACTCAGGTGCAATTATTAAGGGTTTTACAAGAGGGGACTTTCGAAAGAGTAGGTGAATCGATAACCCGAAGAACGGATGTAAGAGTAATTGCTGCAACAAACGTAAAAGTTGATGAAGCATTAAAATCGGGCAAGCTTAGGGAAGATCTTTATTATAGATTGAATGTAATTCCAATATATGTTCCACCTTTGCGTGAGAGAAGAGAGGATATACCTTATTTAGTAAAGTTCTTTATAGAAGATTTTTCGAAAAGATATAAAAAAGAAATAAATGACTTAAGTGATGAAGCAATGGATATATTAATGAAATATCCCTGGCCCGGCAACGTAAGGGAATTGGAAAATGTTGTTGAATATGCTATAGTCCGTTCAAAGAACGGTAACCAGTTAACTGTTAATAACTTACCCTCTTTTATTCGTTCTCAGTCGGAAATGCCTTCAACCGGGAAAAATTTTTTTCGAAACGAAAAAACCACTGAATTAATCAACCTTCTGGAAAAGCATCGTTGGAATAAAACGAAAGTTGCAAAAGAGTTGGGTATAGGCAGAACGACACTTTGGAGAATACTAAAAAAGTTACCCGATATAGAATAGGCATTCGTGAAAAAGTGTTTCAACCGAACAATATGTTTCAATAATTACAATCCCTTATAAATAAACAAGTTAATAGAGTTTACCCCTCGGCTATTGTTTCATCCGAAACAAATCGTTTTAATCAAAAACAACTTATTTGGTTAATATAATAAATATTTAACCGGCAAATTATTTGCTGCTAACACGTAGTATGGAAAACGAAATGCTCGGTAATAAATATTTTCTTTCACGGCAGTACTTCGATGCCATTAAAGTGTTTGAAAAAGTCCTGGAAGAAGAACCACATGGTAAGTCGCTAAAGAAAAAGTTAATCATCTGTTACACACACACAGGTAAGTTTAATGAAGCACTTAACCTGTTTTATGAATTAATTAAGAAGGATATAGATTTTGTAATTAACACTTACCCGAGAGAAGATGACTGCCCGTGTCCCGAACTAATTGAAAAATACGGGAAGATTTTACCTTACGAAAATAACTCGATTGACCTTTTGAAAATGCTTGGAATACTCTGGTTATACTGTGATCCGAAAAAATCATTGGGATTTTTTAAAACTCTGCAGAGCGAGATACCGGAAGATAATCGGATAAAAGAAATTGTATCAATTATAGAACATCGGTTATCCGGGGGAGAATCGATTCAAAAAACATTAACAATCAGGGAGTAATCATCATGAGAAAAGTAAATTACCTATTAACATTTTTAGCTCTCTTGCTGCTGTCAGGTTATGATGTATGTCAGCAAGATTTTAATAGTAGTCTTCATAAAACCCGCCAAGGTAAAATCACCTGGTATTCTACTGTTGATCATGGCGGTACCGGGGGTTTCGAGACATTGGTTGGTATTCCAATTGAAGACATTGGATGTATTGGTTGTCATCCGGCTGATAACCTTGATGCAAACGGTGACCCTTATCCGGATCCATATCCGGGAATGGATTGTGTCGATTGCCATGCAACTAATAATCCCGACCCGCCAATGCCGGGTACACTCGATGAACAACAATGCCTTGATTGCCATGGACGACAGGGAAAAATTAGAGCATTAGGTATCTCCGATGTTCACAGAGATGCAGGAATGAAATGTTGGGATTGCCATAGTTCGGCTGATATGCATGGTGACGGAAACACCTATTCATCAATGCTTGAAGCCGGAGCGATGACAACGGACTGCAGTCAGTCGGGTTGTCATGAATCTCTGCCTTCAAGCCACGATGCAAATGATCCGCATAACGGTGCATTGCATTGTTCTTCTTGTCATATGCAAACTTCCCTGGCATGCTATAATTGTCATTTCGAAAGTATGATAGATGCTCATATAAAAAGAGCAAAACAACCGATAACAGATTTCTTAATATTGATGAACAGAGAAAAAGACGGAAAAGTTCATCCGGGAACCTTTCAATCTGTAACTTACAATGGTAATTCGTGGATTGCAATGGCACCGGGTTATACTCATACAATCACAAAAGTTAATGCGAGAGTCTGCACCGATTGCCACGCTAATTTCGGAGGGAATATTGAAGCGATAAATGATTACAACGATGACGGTATAATGCAGTTTGCAACCTGGAACGAAAGCGACAGCACTTTATCGTGGCTGCACGGTGTTGTTCCAATTCCGAAAGATTATTTGTACACATTTAAAATGGATTTTATTACGTACAACGGCGATCCTCACGATCCTCCCGGTCCCTCAAAAAACTGGTCATTTGTAAAAGGCGAAGCTGACGGATTCCAATTGATGTTTGGAAGCGCTCTTTCAATAGAACAAATGAATAGTATAGGATTTGACACCACCTTAGTTGGTGTTGAAGATGAATTTAGCGGTATCATAAACGATTATCGGCTTGAGCAGAATTATCCTAATCCCTTTAACCCGGTAACTAATATTTCTTATTCGGTTCCCGAAAGAGTAGATGTTAACATTTCGGTATACGATATTTTGGGAAATAAAATAGTAACATTAATAAACGAAGAAAAGGATGCAGGAAAATATACAATTCAGTTTAACGGTTCGGCTCTGGCAAGTGGAATCTATCTGTATCAAATGAAAGCCGGTAATTTTATTCAGTCGCATAAACTTATTCTTCTCAAGTAATTAAATAGCAAACAATTACATCTTTATTAAAACGGGACAGTCATCTGTCCCGTTTTTGTAATTTGGGTGACTATTTAAGTATATTAGTTGTAATGAATCTGCAGGTAAATGTTTAACTTCATTTTTGAGTAATTTTTACCTGGAGAAAAAAGTTGTAAAAAAATTTTTCAACATATTTTGTAAATTCAAACATTTTTACGACAAATCGGGTGGCATTAAAATTGAGTCTGCACAGTAACTACAGTAATAAATTAAGAAAGGAGACTAATCTGCTATGGGAATTACAGAATTATTCGTTTTAGCTTTCCTTGCCACATTAGGTGCACTCGCATATTCTAACTCCAGAAAAGTTTCTCGGGAGCTGAAGAAGTTGGGTGCAAGAAAGTAAATTAAAAAAAGATTAGTTAGAAATTAAAAAACCGGTCAACGCGACCGGTTTTTTATTTGTCGAAAATTCTTACTCCATCCCGTTTCCCCAGAATAACCATATCCGCAATATTCAAAAAAAGTCCCGTCTCAACCACTCCGGGAATATGTAACAACTCCGAATTGAGTTTATAGCAATCCTCAATCGTATTTAAATGTAAATCAACAATAAAATGGTTTCCGTCCGTAACGAAGTATGAATCACCGTTCATTCTGAATGAAGGATTGTAACCGCGCTCTTTAAGTTTGTTAAAAACTTTATCCGAGCCGAACGGAACCACTTCAACAGGCAGAGGAAACTTGCCTAACTTTTCTACATATTTACTTGAGTCGGTTATCCAGATGTTTTTCTTGGAATTAGATGCAACAATTTTTTCGTAAAGCAGCGCTCCGCCTCCGCCCTTAATCCCGTTCAAATCCTTATCGAATTCATCGGCTCCGTCAATCGTTAAATCGATTTCATCTACCCGACCTATATCGACAACGTTTATTCCAAACGACCTGGCAAGCTCTTCACTCTGTTTTGATGTAGCCACTGCAGTTATATTCATTCCGTTCTTCACTTTTTCAGCCAAAGCTTCAATCATAAATTTTACTGTTGAACCTGTGCCCAATCCTACAACCATTCCGTCTTCTACAAAACCAACCGCTTTAAGTGCGGCATTTTTCTTTTCAATATCTTTGTTCAACCGGGAACTCCTTTTGTAAATACAATTGTTGAATTCATAGTTATATTTGTTTAGAAGAATTTTTGTGCTTCTAAATCTCGCTGTTATTTAAATACAAATATCGTAATTAATAATACAAATTAACAAAGCAGGGAGTTACATTATGCATCATTTCGATCCGAGTAAAGAAATAATGGACCATCTGGTCTTCGGCGAATACGGCGGAGTGAATCCTTCAATTACCGATTCATCAACATATACTTTTTTAAGTCCCGAAAAAATGAAAGAACTTTTTGAGCATGAAATAGAAGGATGCTTTTTATATTCCCGCCACTGGAATCCGACAAACAAAAATTTAGCCGATGCATTAGCACGGTTAGAAGATACCGAAGCTGCAATCGTAACCTCCTCGGGAATGGCTGCCATTGCCTCTGCCATTTTACAGATATGCTCAACCGGCGATGAGATAATATCGAGCAGAACAATCTACGGAGGAACGTATGCGTTGTTCAAAAATTTTCTTCCGAAGCTCGGTATCAACACAAAGTTCGTTAGCATAAATGATTTCGATGCGATCAGAAATAACATTACTGATAAAACGAAAATCATTTATACCGAAGCAGTGAGTAATCCGCTTTTAGAGGTTGCCGATCTTCCGCGATTAAGTGAAATTGCGAATGAAAATAATCTAAAGCTGATTGTTGATAACACATTCAGTCCAATCAGCATTACACCTGTTCATCACGGTGCTCATGTAGTAATTCACAGCTTGACTAAATTTATAAACGGTACGAGCGATTGCGTGGCAGGATGTGTTTGCAGTTCAAAAGAGTTTATATCCGAATTAACAGATATTAATTCCGGCGCTTCGATGCTGTTAGGTCCGGTTCTCGATAGTTTTAGAGCGGCAAGCATTTTAAAGAATCTGCATACGCTTCACATAAGAATAGCCAAGCACAGCACCAATGCGATGTATGTTGCCGAACAAACGGAAAAACTCGGCATAAAAGTTTACTATCCCGGACTTCCTTCGCACAGCGGACACAAATTAATGAACGACCTAATGAATGAAGGATTCGGTTACGGCGGTATGCTTGCAGTTGATGCCGTTGATGAGCAAACCGCAGATAAACTGATGGAGAAAATGCAGCGGGAGAAGGTAGGTTATCTTGCAGTGAGTCTTGGTTACTTCAAAACACTTTTCAGTTCTCCCGGACACAGCACTTCTTCCGAAATTCCGAAAGAAGAACAGAAAGCAATGGGTTTGAGCGAAGGACTTGTAAGAATTTCAATCGGCTTGGACAATGATATAAAGGAAACTTTCGGTAGAATTGAAAAGTGTTATTCTGAAGTCGGTTTGATTAAATAGTGAGATTATTTTTTGAAAATCCAGAGCAGCAACGAGAGTATAGCACTTATTATCAGCATTGTTGTGATGGGTATGTAAATTTTAACATTAGGTTTGTCGATTACAATATCGCCGGGTAATCTTCCAAAAGGAATTTTACTTAGCCAGGGCCACAACAATCCCGATATCAGAATGATTATACCGGCTATGATTAAAAATTTTTGCATATTGCCCATCGGTTTGAACCGTTTAAATAGATAATAAAAATATCAATCCAAAATTAATAAATGATTGAGAAATTTATAACCGGAAACGGAATTGTTATTCCGGCTGTAACCAAAGAGCAGATGATTGAAGTAGACCGGGTTGCTGTGGAAGAAACCGGACCGAACCTGTTTCAGATGATGGAAAATGCAGGCAGAAATCTTGCAGCTTTTATAATGAGAGTTGCAAAGGAAAAAGCATTGGGTAAAAGCGTTTTGATTTTTGCAGGAACCGGCGGAAACGGCGGCGGCGGAATTTGTGCGGCGAGGCATCTGCTCAATCATGGTTATGAACCGCTTTTGGTCTTAAGCAATGAAAGCAAACTGCAGGAAGTTCCCGGATTTCAACTGCACGTTTACAGAGCGGCTGAAGGTAAAGTAATTCAGTTTAATGAAGTTGATAGTATTAAGCCGGATATTATTATCGATGCGCTGATTGGTTACTCGCTTACTTCCGCACCTAAAGGAACCGTGCCGGATATGATTCGATTCATTAATAGTTCTAAAGCAGTTACTATCTCTCTCGATATTCCGACAGGTGTATTGGCAACGAGCGGCGAAACTCCCGGCGCATTCGTTAAACCGGATTACACTTTAACATTGGCTTTGCCAAAAACGGGATTGTATCCGGACAAGTGCGGAGAAATCTTTCTTGCCGATATCGGAATTCATAAAAATGTTTACGAAAGGTGTTCGATAAAATATGCCGCCCCTTTTATGGATGAATACATTATTCCTGTAAAGCCGTTTGTTCATTAGAAAATGTTTTAAGCAGAAGGAGGAAACAAATAATTATCCACATGCTGCTGAAAATAACATCGGACATAAAATGCGCACCGATTGCCACACGACCTGCACTAACAGCTATTCCCCACGAAATAATCATAGCTAATAAAAACATTTTAAGGTATTTGCTTTTATTTACGGCTAAGAGTATTAGCGGCAAAACCATCCACGCCATTGCAGCATGACCGGAAGGAAACGATGTGTTACCGTTCGGACCGTTTATTACATACCATTGTGTGAAATTCGAGTAAAGAGCATCGAGATCTCTGAATCTTACCCTTCCCCAGATTATCTTAAGCGGCTGTACATATAAAAGATAACCGGATATTCCGAGTGCAACAGTTACCTTTCCAAACAGATTAAAGTTGGAATCTAACTTTAACCGCCTATTGACAAGAAAATAATAAACTATCAAGTTCAGAAAAAAGACAGCTACTGCAAATAAAAATCTATATCGGATAATGAAAGCATAATTTCCTCTGAGCCCATTCGACAAAACAACTGCCGAATGATAAAGCAGATAAACCGATGCAAGAAACAGAAAGGGCAGAAGAACATATTTCTTAGAAGCCGAATCATATTTTACTGATGAAGCGTAAGCGAAGGTACCCAGCAGCAATACAAGCAGTCCCGGCACTTCACCGAAGTTTTGAATAAACTTTGCCCAGGCGGAATTTTCATTTACAATTGCAACTGATGTTTGCAAATCGGCGAAGGCAAAGTAACCGGCTGATAATGCCCAAAGAATAATCAGGGCATTTATGGTTCTGTCTATCTGATTGTTCTGCATATAGATTGAAATTTTATTTCAAAGATATTCTTTGTAATAATCTTATCAAAAGCCGTGAATAAAAAATGTATTTGGAATTAAAATCTTTTATCGTATAT
>JAJRSV010000177.1 GCA_024278655.1 Bacteroidota bacterium
AAGAATTATATTGTATTACGCACCGACAGAAATTTAAGCGAAGAGTGGCAAAGGTTTAAAGAAGAACTGTTTTTACGCTACGAAGCTGAAACCGAACATAAAGACGAAGATGTAATATTTTATGTTGTTCGTGATAAAGATAAAATGAGTTTTATCTTCGATTATTGTTTTACTCACGGCTGTATAGATTTGACTCATCCGGCAGAGTGGATAAGGGAAAAGCTTTTTACTTCAACCGGTTTGCAAATAGTAATGGATAACCAATCGTTGCTTACAGCAGCAAAATTGAGTATCGGTAAAGACCTTGCCTGGTGGAAGAAAATATTGCAGAACCTCGAAGACCTCGTTTCTATTGATGAAGAACTGATACCGTTTTTAAGTGATCCAAACGGTTATTTTAAAGATAAAGACGCTGATGTAAAGCGCCTGTTCGAAGAAAAACTGTTTGAACTGCTCGGGCAGCCCTATTCGAAAAAGCCGCCTAAAACTCTTGCTAAAGAAGTTGTCAATTTGTTGTTCGACGAATTACTTAATTACGATGTAAATCCTCAGTTGCTTTCCATATATCGAAAGTGGTTGGATAGCAATATCTATGCTGATGCTTTGCAAAACTATATTGATAACTGCAAAGTGGATGCGGCTGCCAACATCTGGAATGTTCATCCCGATCATTGTTTCGCTGAAATAGACCGGAAGCAATTTGAAGAGATAGTAAGTAACTTTAGGAACCATTCATTTGTTGAAGAAAAACTGCAAAAGATAAAACCCAGATTACAAAGCAGGTGGGCTAAGCGGTTTGTTCCAGGTTGGTGGTATGATGTAATTACACTTTTTGAATTTGATACAAAACCGCTCGTTTCTTGTAATTCACTGGATAAAGTAATTGAATTTTATACATCTTCATTTCATCAGGTTGACAGAGCAATTCGTAAACTTTATGTTCACTTTATTAATGACGAAAACATTATCCGTCCGCTACAGGAGCACTACGAAAGTTTGAATTCGGAATTATTGAATCATTGGTTTGAATTAGCTTCCGATTATAAATCCAATCAACAAAGATTTTTGGTTGAATTGATAAAGAATGCAAGTCCGCGAATTGCAGTTATAGTAGGAGACGGCATCCGGTATGAAATTGCTGAGTTCGTCGCTGAACAGCTTTCAAAAACACTTCGTGTCAATAAGTCGGTAATGCTTGCCGATGTTCCTTCGGAAACAGAGCACAATATGAGTGCTTTGTATGTTGGAAAAGGAGAAACAATAAAACTCCAAAAGGAACGCGAAAAGAAATTGAGTGAATTGACAGGTAAAAAGATCACTTTCCTGAATATTGAAAAATTAAACTATGGAACAGAGGCAGACTATTTGGTGCTGACTTATAAAGATATCGACAGTGCCGGTGAAAAACTACAATTAGGCGCACTAAAACTTTTTGAAGAATTCGAGAATGTTTTAATTGAGAAAATTCAATTACTTATAAAAATGGGTTATAAGGAAGTGCATCTTATAACCGACCATGGTTTTGTATTAACCGGTTTGTTGGACGAAGCCGATAAAATTGAGCCCAATGCAGTCGGTAAAAAAGAAGTCCACGAACGGTTTATCCGGACGGTAGAAAAACAAAACAAACCGGATTGGCTGATGTTTGAAGAAAAATACAATGGATATAACTACGTATATGTAGCTAAAAATTACAGACCATTTAAATCGGTTGGTGTTTACGGCTTTTCGCACGGCGGCTTTACACCGCAGGAAATTATTATACCAAATTTTGTTTTTGAAAAAGAAAGGTCAGCAGTGCAGGGGCTTAAGGTGGAAATTGCAAATAAAGAAGAGTTGCGCGAAGTAACCGGTGAAAATTTTGGTATAAAAATAAAGGCGGCGGGTGATGTAGATGATTTGTTTTCGGCAGAAAGAGAAATTCAATTAATGCTTTATGCCAACAATATAAATTACAGCAGTAGTAACATAATTAGAATCGAACTTGGCAAATCAGAGTCTTTCGAGTTTTCATTTAGCAGAAATAATAAAGTTAAAGCCGTGTTAATAGATGCACGAACAAAAGAACAATTGGACTCTGTAGATATTAAAAAATCTACAGCAAGAGATTTAGACGGACTTTTATAAAATTTTTATCAAGGTTAAAAAATGATAGTATTAGATGATTTAGATAAAAAAGTTTTAGAGCACTTCAGGGGCTTCGTAGTAAAAAAAGACCTTGTAGGTATTATTAAGGGAGGTGCAAATGTACCGACTTTTGTGTTGGAGTATTTGCTTGCAAATACTTGCAGCACTGAAGATGAAGAAAAGCTTAAAGAAGGATTGGAGAATGTAAAAACTATTCTTAAAAACCACTATGTCAATCCGGAAGAAAGCTCTCTGATTCAATCTAAGTTGCGTGAGAAAGGCAGATATAAAATTATCGATAAGATATCGGTTGTACTTGACCCGCAAAGAGATAAATATTGGGCAAACATCAGCAACAGTAATATTAAGAAAGCAAATATTAGCGACAATCTGGTAAAGAACCACGAAAAACTTCTGTTGGGTGGAATTTGGGCTATTATAGAAATGGAATATGATTCTATGATAACAGTAGGAAATACAGTTTACCCATTCTTGGTTTACGATATAAAACCAATCCAGCTATCAAGTTTTGATAACTCAAAGATTGCAGAAAAGAGAAAAGAATTTACGAAGGAAGAGTGGAAGAAGCTTCTGCTCCGTAGTGCAGGTTACGAACCTTACAGCGAAGGCTTAGATGACAGAAAATTGAATTTATTGCTCTGCCGTTTAATACCCTTGGTTGAGAACAATTTTAATATGGTAGAACTCGGTCCCCGCTCTTCAGGAAAATCGTACATCTACAAAGAAATAACGCCTTATGCTATACTGATATCCGGCGGGCAAGGTACGGTAGCACAATTGTTTGTTAATAATACTACAGGTAGGGTAGGCGCAGTTGGAATTTGGGATGCCATTTGCTTTGATGAAAGCACAGACAAATTATTTAAAGACCGCGATGCTATTCCACTGATGAAGGACTATATGGAATCGGGTTCTTTCTCAAGAGCAAAAGGCGGTGAAATCACCGGGTCGGCATCAATAATTTTTAACGGAAACATTAACCAACCGGTTGAAACAGTTTTACAAACCTCTCATCTTTTTAGTCCGTTATCAAAGGAAGTAAATTACGATACGGCATTCCTGGACAGAATTAATTTGTTCTTACCGGGGTGGGAAATATCCAAATTCAGTCCGGATAATTTTACGAACCACTTTGGTTTCAGCACGGACTTCTTATCCGAAGTATTGAAGGCACAAAGAAAAATAACTTACTATGATGCTTTGGATAAATATTTTTCTCTGGGTTCACACCTTAAGCAAAGAGATTCAAGGTCGGTCAGACGAATAGTTTCCGGTTTTATTAAACTTCTTCATCCGGATGGGAATTACACTAAAGAAGATTTGAAAGAATATCTGGAAATAGCAATGGAAATGAGGCGGAGAGTAAAAGAGCAGTTAAAACGAATTGGTGGTATGGAATTCTGGGATACTAATTTTTCTTACATTGATAAAGAAACTCAGGAAGAATTTTTCGTTGTATTACCGGAAGAAAGAGGATCATCGCTAATTGAATCAAATCCGTTACCTCCGGGTATCTGTTATACTTCAACAAGTGACGGTGAGAATACAGCTTTAATAAAAATTGAAGTGGTGGCAATAAAAGGTAGTGGAAAAATTAATATTACAGGTACAAACTCTTCCCGGATGAAAGAGGATATTAAAAATACCGTAAACTATATTAAAGCAAATGAAAAAAGTATATTAACCGAACAACATTCACTTTCAGGTGTCGATCTTAATATTCAAGTCAGCAGTCTTATCGGAAGTCAGATAAGCAGTGGTATCGGGTCTGCAGTTTATGTTGCGATTATTTCATCAATTTATAAAAAGAATCTTAAGCCGGGCTTGGCAGTCTTAGGCAACGTCTCAATTGGTGGTGCAGTTGAACGGGCAAACAATTTTGCAGACAAGGTTACAACTTTATCGGAAAACGGGGCAAAGACCGTATTGGCACCGATGGATAATCTATCTGAAATTGGTACAATACCTACGACTGTTCTTGGGAAAACTGATGTCCCGTTTTATGGGAATAGTCAAATGTTACTTCAGAAAGCTGTTCTTAATGAATAGTGGAACGAGCAAACACTTGTAAGTTATTAAGTTAACTCATCTCCAGCATCTTCTTTATAGGAACGAGTGCTTTCTTTGCAATCTCGGGATCGACAATAACTTCCGGTTCTTTGTTTTTCATGCAGAGGTAGAGTTTTTCCATTGTGTTCAGTTTCATGTAAGGGCACTCGTTGCACGAACAGCTTTCTTCTTCGGGCGGTGCGGCAATGAATGTTTTATGCGGTGCCGCTTTTTTCATCTGGTGTAATATTCCCGATTCGGTTGCAACTATAAATTTATTTGCATCATCTTCCTGCACGAATCTTAAGAGCTTACTCGTCGAGCCGATAAAATCTGCATGCTTCAGTACTGCTTCTTCGCACTCCGGATGTGCAATTAGTTTTGCATCGGGATGTTGAATCTGCAAATCGATTATCTTCCGCTCGCTGAATGTTTCGTGAACGATGCAGGTTCCTTCCCAAAGCAGCATATCCCTGCCCGTTTTTTTAATCAGATATTTGCCGAGATTTTTATCCGGCGAAAAGAGTATCGGTTTATCCGGCGGAATTTGATTGATGATTTTTTCAGCGTTGCTCGATGTGCAGATTATATCGCTCAAAGCTTTTACTTCGGCGGTGCAGTTTATGTAAGTTATTGCAATATGGTCCGGATGTTCTTCGCGGAATTTTTTGAATGCAGGTGCGGGACAACTTTCCGCAAGCGAGCAACCCGCTTCAAGATCGGGGATTAAAACTTTCTTTTCAGGGTTCAAAATTTTAGCCGTCTCTGCCATAAAATGAACGCCAGCAAAAACAATTACATCTGCATCGGTATCTCTTGCTCTTCTCGCCAGTTCCAGACTGTCGCCAACAAAATCGGCCATATCCTGAATTTCAGATTCCTGATAAAAATGAGCTAAAATAACTGCGTTCAGTTTTTTCTTCAGTTTTAATATCTCTTCTTCGAGATCAATCGTTACATCAACTTCGGTTTCCATTACTTCCTCCGGTTTTTACCTTCCGAAAAAGGATAAGATTACAGGTAATTTTTACAAGTCATTTATTTTCAGTCCAAAAATTAAATAATTCGAACGGATTTTCAACATATTAAAAATGGCACCATAGTTGTAAAAACCCTTTCGGAAATAGTTTAAGCATAGCATCCCTCCAATAATGACACACGGAACTGCCAGGTTTCGCCCTCAAAACTTGGCAGTTTTTCCTCTCCTTCTTTCAAAACAAATTTCTTTCATCATTTCAATCGATTTTATTATTTCGTCCTTACCAACT
>JAJRSV010000178.1 GCA_024278655.1 Bacteroidota bacterium
CATATGGATCAATCGGGTCAGGCTTTTTTGTGTCAGTTAAAATCGCCGTATCGATTTCTTTAGGGTTGCTCGAATCAATTCTGGTTTTTTCAATTTCTTTTGGAATTTCTTTTGGAATCTCGGCGGATTTTCGAGTTACAAATTTATATCCAAGAAGCGTTCCCGTGATGGTAATAACAACAATCACCGCGCCGATAAAAAAAATCGTGAGCTTTTGCATTATTTTTTCTTAACTTGAGTAAAGTCCAGTTCTACAGGAGTTTCCCGTTCGAATATCGTAATCATAACAGTAACTTTACCTTTCTCGTCATCAATTTTATTAATGACTCCTTCATAATTTGCAAACGGTCCATCAAGTACGGTAACGGTGTCGCCTGTAGAAAAGTCAATTTTAAAGCGAGGTTCTTCTTTCCCCATATGTTTCTTAATAACTTTCCATTCATCTTCCGACACAGGTACCGGAGTAGTTCCCGATCCTACAAATCCGGTTACATTAGGGGTATTTCGAACTACATACCAGGATTCATCGGTTACAATCATATCAACAAGAACATATCCCGGAAAAATTCGTTTTTCTTCAGTGGTCGGCTCCCCTTTTTTAATAACAATTTGAGTTTCTTTTGGAACAACAACGTCAAAAATATAATCTTGCATGTTCATTGTTTCTATACGTTGTAGAAGTGCCTCACGCACAGCATCTTCATATCCGGAATATGTATGTACCACATACCAATGTCGACCTGTTCCTTCTGCTTGTTTAGCCATATTTTCTTTCTTATGAAATTGTTAGTAGATATGTGTACCCGGCTCTGAACAATCCATCTACAATACCAATAACTATCGCTACAACAAGACAAAACCCAAGTACAATGGCTGTTAATTTAATCGCCTGATTTTTGGTTGGCCATGTAACTTTATTCAGTTCATGAAAACTGTTTGTAAAGTAGCGAATTATTGAGTTCATCTTAATAGTTAATAATTAATACAGATATTTTTAAAAAGCCCGCCTTAAATCGATTGAAGTATAGTATTAAACCGTATCTTTTACAAGTGAAAATTTTCAGGATTGTACTTTTGATTTTTTGTCTAATTTGTGCTAAAATATTAAGAAAACAAAACTTAAAGTTTAAAATAAAAAATGCATTATAAATACTTATTCGATCTCGGACTTTTTGAAGAGAAAAGAATGATTTTTAAACTTGGTGGGCCAGATAAGGCACCCGAGCGAGCAAAAACAGGCCAGGGAAAATCTGGAAAAGTTGATTTATACAGTATTTCCGAACTTATTTCGGATATTGATGCAAATTTAGAAGATGAGGCAAAAAAATTAAAAAAAATAAAGCCTAAAAATAATGAACATAAAGAGAGAATTTTAAAGGCGCAGTTTGAAATTATAAAAATAAAAGATCGTTTAAAGGTGATTAAAAAGGAAATTGCAATATTTCTTGAAAAGAAAGAAAAAGCGACCCAAGCTATAATTGTTAAGTATGATAAAGCATTAAGGAGAATATATAAAGAACGAACTGGAAAAGAGTGGGAGAGGAAAGCTCCGGCTAAAAAACCGAAATCTGAACCGTCCCAAAATAGAGAGAAAAAAGAAATAGCTAAATCGGGTCCAAAGCAAAAACTTACCCAATTGCTTAATCAACTTTTGAAAATCAATGAAAGCACTTTCAACAAAGCCAGCTCGCAGATTTCGAAATTGGTGAGCCGGCTCAATTTAAAACCTATCGAAGGGAAAACACAGATTCTTCAATTACCGGGTGGTTTTAAAATTGCTTATCTTAAATGGAAAGATTATCCGGATGTAAGGCCAAGTATGATGATTTTTAAAGGGACCAGGTTGATTTGTTTTAAAACCGAAGGGAGACAATTTCAATATGCTCATAATTTAGCTCAGGGGGAGAGTTTTAGCTATACGCGAAGAATGGCCGAGCTTGTTAAATCGAACATTGTTTTAGATAAGGCTTTGGCTCAAATTTTTATGATAGCCGGGAATAGGTTGGCTTTTAGAACTAAAGGCGGATTAAAAAATTTTCAAAGCGCTCTTGTGAATCTTGCGCGTTTTACAGCTCCAGATAAAAATTCCTGGCACGTTCACTATCCAACCGCTCAAGCAGATGTAAGTTTTAGACGGGTTGTTGGCGGTCACGCATTTTTTACAATCAATACCCCTCATGGAACAATTTATTTTTATACAAGAAACAAAGATTATATAGGCTTTCCTGATATTGATAAGGGAAAGGTTAAGGGAGTTATTTATTGGAAGGCTGATGATTTTAATTTAACTAAAGCCGAAAGAATTGCCGTGGAGAAAAAAGAGAAGGAAGCAAAGGAAAAGTCGGCAAAAAAGAAGATGGAAAGAGAGAAGGCGGCGCGTGAAAAAGCGGCACATGAAAAAGAAGAAATTGCAAAAAAGAGAATGATGGAAATTTTACGAAAAGAAGCAAAAGAAAAGTCGGCAAAAAAAGCAACAATGAATAAACTTTTAAATCCTGACTTCAAAAATTTAGTAAAATTCGACAAGGATAATCCGCAAAAATTCACATTGGATGCCGGCAAAAGCAGTGAAGCAAAGCGTTTAATTAACAGAACCCGAATTCACGAATTACTCAATTTAAAGAGCCTAACCGACAAGGAAGTTCGAATTAAAATTACAGGGGCAAAAGGTGTTCGTGAAGGTATTTATACGCCCGGAGACAAAACTTGCTATTTAGTTGAAAGCGGAAATAAAACAAAAAACAGGCTTAAATTTTACGACAAGGATACATTTGAAATTTCAATGAAGCCGTTTAAAAAAGAAAAGAAATGAAACAATATTTAAAAACAATAAGAAAGTTTTTTAAAGAGCTAACAGTCTTTATAATTATTACAATGTTGTTCTTAACGTTGTTTTCAGCTTTTAATACAGCTTATGGTGCTGCAAATGATAACGGAGCGACTTTAATAGCACAAACGGGTGGAGCGGGGGGGGCCCCCCCTTCAGGCGGGGCAGGAGCCTCTGCGGTTAATCAAGGGGGGGAGCCTACAAGTGGAACAAGTAAGCCTACACTCCTGATTCCTCTTAAAGAAACCGGATACGAAGAATTACCAAAGCTTTCTCAAACAACGCCTGGCGGAATGTTAAACGAGTTCGTTGGTGGGATATTTAAAAATATAAAATTTTTACTTACATCTGTTGCAGTTCTATTCTTCATGATTGCCGCAGTTAAGTTAATTGTTGCCGGTGATAATGAGGAAGTTGCAACAAAACAAAAACAAGCGATTACTTATGCAATTATTGCCCTTGCCGTAATCGGTTTCGCGGATGAAATGGCCAAAGTGTTATCTGTTGCAGATGTGTGTCCTTTAGGCGAACCGGATTGTGCGCAAGGTGGCTTTTTATCAAGTCCTTCGGCTATGATCCAACAATCAAGTATTTTTAACAGGGAAGTTAAAATATTCATAACTTTCATAAAATATCTGGTTGGGGGGATTGCGGTATTTATGCTTGTACGAAACGGGATCAGGTTCGTTGCGCTTCAAGGGAATGAAGAAAGTGTTACTGTTGATAAGAAAAATATAGCATTTACTTCCGTGGGGCTGATTTTGATTATTCTGGCAAGCACTATTATTGATAAAGTACTGTTTATTGTTGATACTTCAAGGTATCCAACTACCGGCGGAATAGAGCCGGCAATAAATCCTGCGCGCGGTATTCAGGAACTTATCGGTATCACCAACTGGGCTGTAACAATAGTTACGCCAATAGCGATTATTGTGCTTATTGCAGGTGCTGTAATGTACGCAACCGCCGGCGGGAACGAAGAAACCATGAACAAGGCTAAACGTATGATATTCCTCGCCATTCTTGGAATGGTGTTGATTTTTGGTGCTTTTGCAATTGTAAGTACGATTATTTCCGGCCAATTCACTTCCTGAATTTTTTATGAATTACAAAAAACTACTAACATCAATGCTTCTCTTTCTGTCGATAACGTCTTTGGCGTTAGTACTTAAAGCTAGTTTTAACGAAGGTGTATTTGCACAATCTTTATTGCAAGATCCGTTAACAAAAATTGAAGAAACAACAAAGTTACCTACATTTGATACCCAAACGCACACACAGGCATCAATCGAACCCGGGGCTTCAAACATTTCAAGCGCAATTTATTTTGTATTGGATTTTATGAAGCTTGTAATAGGAAGCATCGCAATTATAATGATTATTATTTCGGGAATTCATTTGGTTATGGCGCGTAAGAAAATTGACGAAGTTTGGGAAAAACAAAAAGAACATTTAATTAGAATAGTTACAGCGTTTATTCTTATTTTTATTGCTGATTTTGCTGTTAGAAATGTATTTTTTGGTATTGAAGGAGAAGTATTTGAAAGCCAGGCGCAAGCTCAACAAGCTGCTGAAGCTGGTACCGAGCAATTACGTGGGATATACAACGTTGTATTAATGTTTGCAGGGGCATTTGCTGTTTTGATGCTTGTAATTGCAGGTTTCAGACTATTAACCAGCGGTGGTAACGAAGAAGTACAAACAAAAGTCAAGAAACAAATTACGTGGATTGTTATTGGATTATTTGTACTTGGAGTAGCTGAATTTGTAGTTCAAGACATGATATTTCCAAAACAGGGATCTGAAATCCCGTCCGCGGGAAAAACACGCTCATTAATTGTAGATTTTACTAATTTTATATCAGCATTTGTAAGTATTGCTGCTGTTATTTCCTCTATTTACGGTGGATTCTTGTATGTAACGGCGGTTGGCAATGAAGAACGTACAGGGAAAGCGAAAAAAGTGCTTTTAGGAGCAATTATTGCATTAGTTCTGGCCGTTGGAGCATTTGCTCTTGTAAACACTGTAGTTCAACTAGAACCACGCCCTTAATTTATTGAAAAAATAAACAAAATTTGCTATAATAGTAAAATAAAATAAACATAAAATGGCTATTTACAAAAAACTCTCAAAATCTCTGCTCTTCATAATGATAACAGCACTGCTACTATCTGTTTTTACTTCTGTACAAACGGCATCTGCTGATCTTTGTAGCGAACTTGCTCAAGGTACGGGCGGATTTTTTTCATGTGGAGAAGGAGAAACGACTTTCACTAAATTTAAAGGTGGTCTTCAGCCGCCAAGCGAAGAAGGCTACGACACATCACTTACTCAAGAAACAAATTTAAGAGATTTTATTTTAAAAACAGTAAATTTTGTACTCGGATTTTTAGGATTAGTTGCCGTGATTGTTGTTATTTACGGAGGTGTTTTATATGTAACAGCAGCCGGACAAGAAGAACAAACAACCAAAGGTAAAAAGAGTATTACGTATGCGCTTATCGGTATCGTGATTATTCTTGTTTCCTTTGCATTGGTGAATACTGTGATACGAGGAATAGGGCGGGGAACCGACCAGGGGATTAACACCCAAACTCAGCTTTCCGGCGCGGCACCGGAAGAATTAACCGGAGATCAAACAGGAGCAATCCAAAGATTGTTTTTTCTGGCTGCAACAAATGTGGAAAGAGCGGCTAAAGGTTTGGCGCAAGGGTACGCTCACTATGTTGATGTAAATGATCTTCTTGCTGATCTAAGAAATGTACCAAAAGTAAAAGATGAGCAACAAATTACAATATTCATTAACGATATGAAACGCGCTCTTAATAATATCGTTAGTGCGTCCGGAGATTTAAGCAGAGTATCCGAAGAAGCAAAAAAAGCCGAAAATATTGTTGAAAAGTGGCAAAAACGAACTGCGGAAGATCAAATATTGGCAGCTGAAAACAGATGGTGGACTAAAGATAACGAACTCAATGATTTTCAGGATGACATTATTGCAGCAACAACCGGTCTTGAAAACGAAAATCAATTAGATTTTGATGATATGATTGATGGGCTATTAAATGATTTGGGCGATTTAAAAAATCAACTGGAAGAATCCGGATTTGTCAGTACTTCCGGGACCGAATTCCAGGTTACTTATGATAGAGCTTATAGAAGTCTTGAAAATCTTCTGCTTACAACTCCAAATAATCAAAAAGTTGTTGATGCACTTGAAGCACTTAGCGAATTGCACACTGTTGTTCAAAATATTCAGTTTGTCGCGACAGTTATCTCAACAGATGTTGATAAAGGAAATGGACCTCTTATCGTAAATATGGATGCGCTTAAATCAATGCGTCCTGACTTTCAGACAATTAACGAAGAGGATATCTCCTGGGATTTTGGTGACGGGACTGAGGTATTCGGACGATTTGCGGTGTCACACGTATACAAAAAAACGGGCACTTACATTATCACTCTTAAAATTAAAGGCGATTCATCCAAAAATATTGCTTCAGGAGTGGCTTATAAAGAAATAACAGTACTGCCCCCGGCATCACAGCTTAACTTAAAAGCATTTCTAGGTGCTCGTGATCTTGGTTATTTAAGTCTTTATAAAGACGGATTTTTGGTAACCGACAAAAATCGTTTAAACGTGACTTTAAGTGAAGCGCGAGATATCGGGATCACATTGGATGCTTCAGAAAGTCGTGGGGGATTCCAATCACAACAAACTCAAGAAGCGGGTGAAACATATATTCAAACAATTAGATGGGATTTTGGTGACAATACAGATCCGGTAATGGGGGAAATGGTTGCACAGGATGTTCAAACTCACTATTACGGTGAGCAGGGAACGTATCCCGTAATCGTTGAAGTTACAGATTCAAGAGGGATAAAAGATAGAAAAATTTTTGAAATAGTTGTTGATTCTCCGGCAGCCAGAATAAAAGTAAATCCGGGTACAAAAACCAGAATTAATCAAGATATCCAATTCGATGCCGGGCAATCCTCAAGTGATGGCGGGCAAATCGTAGGATATAATTGGGATATTCAAAATGCCAGTTTGAGATACTCTGCGGAAAAATCTTCAGAAAGTTTCACGGAGTCATTTGAAAGTCCGGGAATTTACAATGTAAATCTAACTATTACAGATAATTTAGGTGAGTCAGCTACTGATACAACAAGTTTAATTGTTGAGTCCGAGCCACCTGAAGCTGAATACACATACAGTGTGCAGGATTCAAGCAAACCTCATATTTATTTCTTTGATGGAACAAAGAGTCTTGATCCGGATGGGAACGTTCAAACCGGTGAATATACTTATAAATGGACGGTTGCTGCGGTGGATGATGATTATGATTTCGTTGATGAAAATGGCGAAATTGATCCGGATGGTGCCAGTAAAAAACGTATGTATGTTAAATTTTACAGAATTGGGGATTATGATGTGACTTTGCAGGTTGATGACCCGAATGAACCTGGAAATCCCGGTGTTCCATCAACAAAAACAGTCAAAGTAGACAGCATTTTAGATGTAAGTTTCGCGGAAGAAAATTCTTCGGCGGCAATGCTCGACGAAAATTCGGAAGCAACTGTTACATTTAGTGGTATTTCCGAAAACGGCGTAGCATATGAATGGGATTTTGGCGATCAAACCAACCCTGTAAGCGGGGAAATGATTGGTGGTACTATTCAGGTATCTCACACTTATACTGTAGCGGGCTCTTTTGACGTTCGTTTAACGGTGTTTGACAGGGAAGACAATGAAAATACAATTAAACGCAGAATAATTATTGGAGAAGCCGATAATCCACTTGCCGTTATTTCTTTGAAAGTTGATGGGAATGACATATTCGATTTGTCGGAACCTATCACGGTTAACAGAAAATCTGTTATTCAATTTAGTGCTGAAAATTCGTTAAATAGAGATGGAACGGGAAGGCGACTGGGATATCAATGGGATTTTGGTGATACAAAAAGATCCACTCAAAAAACAATTACTCACACTTATAGCGATTTAAGTCCGCTTGATCCTGGATATTATGAAGCTACACTTAAGGTTCTTGATAAAAACGATCTTACAAAAACTTCTTCAATAAGTGTTAAAATTGACGTTGTTGGAGAATTGCCAACATTGCAAGCTTTCACAGCTGTTCCGATGCAAAATGATCTTACAACACCGGTGAAGGTTAAACTTGAAGCTATCGGAGCGCTTGATCCGGACGGCCAGATCGTTAAATATTTATGGTGGTATTATAACGAAAAAGATCCGGATTTAACAATGGGTCATACTATTACTCAACAACCAATAGCAAATATAACAATCGGAACACGAGGAGTGGAAGGGGAAGAAATGACATATAAATTCGGTCTTAAAATGACAGATCAGGAGAATTTTGAAGTAGATGTTAATGATATTTTAGCTGAAAATCTGATTCCTTCAATTGATGTTGTAAACGGCCCTAACGATATTCCGGTTGCCAGGTTTACAGTTGATCGGACAAGTATTATGGTTGGCGAAACAATTAATTTTACAAGTAGCTCGTTCGATCCAGATGGTCGCATAGTTCAATACATTTGGGATTTTGAAGGTGATGGGTTCAGTAACAATAAAGCGTCATCACAGTCTACAATTGCTCATACTTATGAAACTCCAAATGTAAATGGAATTAATGTTAGATTAAAAGTAATTGATGATAATTTTGCCTAGTCGGTTTCTCCGCCGGTTAAAGTATATATAGATACAATCGCAAAACCGCCTACCGCTGCGTTTAAATCCGAGCAAGCCAGCGGGAATACAATGAAATTCATTAACAATTCCACGGCCGATGAATCAGCCGGCGCGGAATTAGTTAAATATAAATGGGATTTTGATATAAGTTCGCCTTCTGAAAGTGCAGATAGCAATGGTGATGGAATAAAAGATAATGACATTGATTCAACCGAAAAAGATCCTGAATTTACTTATGAAAAGTCGGGAATTTACAGAGCTAAATTGACTGTTGAAGATAATTTGGGAAATAAAAGCGAAATTATAAATTTTGTTAATGTAAAACCTGATAGTACTCAGCCACAAACAGTTGATACATTAACCGCGGATTTTACAACCGTTCCTTCGGTTGATCCCACGGATAACGCGATACATCTATCCGGAGATTTTGATGAAGTCAGGTTTAATTTTATAGGGTCCACAGGTGATATAGTGAAATATGTTTTCGATAATAATATATATATTGATTCAAACGAAAACGGACGAAAAGCCGATGATGAAGATTACGTGACAACAGTTCCAGGGGTGTATACAACTACATTTAATCCTGAAGCGGATAGAATTAAGGTTCGACTTACTGTTTATGATAAAGAAGGAAATATCGCAATTAAAGAAGTGAGAATTGTATTTGATAATAAAATTAACGATATAGGGGTAAATATACTTGGAGTTATGCCTCAAAATCAGATTTCTGCAATAGTTGTAAGTATCGTGTTATTTGCTATAGTTAGTTTAAGTCTTTATATACATTCCGAGCGTCTTGAAGGTTCTCGGAAAAAGAAATAATCATAATATTTATGGATAATACTTCTGAAAATAAACCCGATTTTGAAGATTTCGGGACAGGACAGGTTAAACCAAATAAGCCGGAAGCTCAGGCTATGGAAGTTCCGAAAGTAAAGCCGCCGGAAAAGCCGCAGGCCGCGTCAGCTCCTGTTGCGCCGATACCGGCGGCACCTCCAGCTCCAGCAATGACTTCGCCACCATCAGCGCCGAAGGCATCAGCGCCGCCACCATCAGTGCCGGTGGCACCTCCGGCACAACCGACGGTTCCTAAAAAGAAAATTCTTTCAAAAGAAGAAATTATTAAACGAGATGCAAAACGAAACAAGAAATTAATGCTTGGGTGCGGCTCCGCATTCGGATGTGCGACTATCGTATTAATCGTGTTAATTTTTATATTTGTAGGAACGGGATCAAGCGCAATGGCTGAATCTCTCGGAATTAATCAACAAGCCCTCGTAAATTCATTAATCCTGATAGTGAATATTTTCTTTGGAATAGGAGCTTTCATCACTTTTATTCTAACTATCGGCGGCATTTTCAGAAGCATTATGGCCAGAAAGGACGATAAAGAAACAAAAAGAAAGGGATACATGTTGTCATTAGGTTCATTTGGAGCATTCATAATTATTATTATGTTATGGATCGGGGCGTGGTATTATTTAAACGCCAAACGTGTGCCTCAGGCCCCTGTTGTAACAACAGTTCAAACTATTCCCGAATCAACGTTAAATCTTGCCGCCCCGGTTGATGTTACATTTGACGCTTCGCAATTACCGATTGACACAAAAAACTATGAAGTAATTTCATATTTTTGGGATTTTGGTGATGGAAATGCAAGTGCTGGAACAAGTGTTGAAACACACAGATATGAAAAAAAAGGGGATGGTCGTTACAATGTTAAATTAACAGTTACGTTAAGAAATAAAACCACAGGGGAAGAAGAAACTTATAATTTTGAAAATATAGTAACAATTGCCGACGAGAAAGTCGCCGCAGTAATTAATGTAGATAATGAATCAGGCAATGCGCCTCTTACAGTTAAATTTGATGGGTCTGAATCTACCGATCCGGACGGAACGATAGAAACATATGCCTGGGAAATTGATGGTGCCGGCTTTACTGAAGGTGATAAAATTTTCACTCATACATTTGAGCAGGTTGGAACATACACAGTTCGATTAAGAGTTACAAATACTCAAGGGAAATGGGATATTGCCGAACAAAAAATAATTGTTGCGGCAGGGAATGTCCCTGTTCCTGTAATTGACGTTCTTAATTCTGATGGAGCTTTTTATGTAGATCAAAATTATACATTTGACGCTTCAAAATCATCAAGTTCGGTCGGCTCGATAACAAAATATGAATGGGATTTTGGCGATGGATCTGCAAAAGCAAAAACACGAACTGCGCAGCATTCTTTTGATAAGGAAGGGATATATGTTGTTGTATTAACAGTTACCGATGAAGACGGATCAACAGCCGAAACAACACTTGAGGTTGAAGTTAAAATTGCCGCTTCGGCTCCAAATGCTGTTATGAAGTCCGAACCGGCTAAAGAAAGCGCGGATGCAACGTCCATTTCGGGAACGGTACCGTTTGAAGTAACTTTTGATGGAACTTCAAGTACTGATCCCGATGATGACATTGTTGACTATCAATGGGATTTTGATAACGATGGCGAATATGACGGAGTTGGGGAAACGGTTGCATGGGTATTTAATGATCCCGGAACTTACACGGTTTCATTAGTAGTAACTGATTCTGCAGGATTCGAAGGTAAAGATGTACTGCTTGTCAAAGCTTTATCAAGAGGATTGGAACCCGTAGTGACCGCTGACCCAGTATCGGGGGTTGTTCCGTTAACAGTTACTTTTGATGCAACGGGATCAAGTTATTCCGATGGCCAAATAGTAAGTTATGAGTGGGATTTTGGTGACGGATCACTGCCAAGAAGTGATGTTGGAAAAGTTACTTATAAATACACAAAAATAGGCAATTTTACAGCTACCGTAAAAGTTAGAACAAACGATGGAAAAGAAGATACTGCGAAAATCCTGATAAGTGTAAGGCAAGTTCCTTTAGTATCATGTTTTGAGCCAAGTTCAACCGTTGGGACCGCCCCTTTAACAGTTACATTTAATCCGCAATGTTCCACGGGGACAATTGCCAAATATAGATGGGTTTTCGGTAATGGTGAAACGTCCGCGACCAGAAAACCAACATATACATTTGGACTTCCGGGTTCATATGAAGTAACATTGGAAGTGTCAGATGCTCAGAATGTAGTGGATACATCCTCAAAATTTATTACAGTTACAGGAGAAATTACAAATTAATATTTTATGGCTTTAAATAAACGTCAAAAAAAGGTTGTGCAAATTATCGGGTTACTCGCAATTATTGCTCTTGTTTTAACCAGTTTTGCCCCTGCATTAGCTATTATGTTTGCACAGCAGTAGGCTGGTTGACCATGGTAACCGGAAGTGGTATAATATTAAGATAAAATAAATATAATACCGTTTTTGAATATACTTTAAAAATAAAAACAAATAACAATATCTTCCATGGAAAATCCTTCAGAAAATAACCAGGCTATGCCGGATGAATCTTCAGGAAATGTACAGATGGAAGCCAGTCCTGCAAATCAATCCAAATCAAAGAAGAAATTCTTCACAACAGGAAAGATTATTTCCGTATTTGCCGGTTTGCTTCTTATTGGTACAGTAGTTGGCATTCTTTATTATGCTCAAAGTGGTGATCGTTTTAAAGGTGCACTTATTGCCCCAACTACTTCAATAAAGAAAATTACGCCTTTAACCACTACCACCACACAAGATACTACCAAGGTGTCAAGCTTACAGCCAACGGAAACGACAGGTACGGGGCTTAAAACAAATAATGCCACAACTTTGCAATCCGCATCAAAACTTAATACGGTAAAACCTCCGACAGCAGTTACATGTGATTCATCTAAAGGATTAACTTCATCAACCGATGCAGCCGGCAATACTATTTGTGTATGTGACGGATCAAGAAATTTTATACCTAATCCAGAATCTCCTCCAACAGGAGCGACTACGTTAACAACAAATACGGCCTCTTCTTATGATGTTTGTGTTTGTGCGGAAGGATATACATTACAAAATGGTGAGTGCGTAGAGGAGGGGGGTACAACTAAACTAACAACTTCGCAACTTCTTGATAGAACTTTAGTGAAAACTTCGGAACCAACCATTACGGAAGAGCCATCTTGTCCGAATAATGAAATGGATTTAATTGTTACTCCCGGCAGTACTTCCCTTACTCATGTTTCTCCGACAACATATCAGTGTCTTTGTC
>JAJRSV010000179.1 GCA_024278655.1 Bacteroidota bacterium
GTACTTTATAGCCCTTCAGGGTGTCCCATTGAGAAACTCAGGAAGATTATTACCGAATTATATGTCAGATTTAATCTTACAAATTGTTAAGCGGAATTAGTGTGAAAGAGTTTATGAGAAAAGTGAAATTTTCAAAATAAGATTGCCCCGTTAAAAACAGGATACTGTTTAGCCGATTAGCTTTTTGCTGATTGCATACTTTACAATTTCCGACCTGGTTTTAACACCCATTTTTTCGAAGATTCTAACTTTGTAAGTGCTTATGGTTTTTTCGCTTAGGTTAAGCATCAAAGCTATTTCCTTTAACGAATTACCTTCGGCAATGAGTTTAAATACCTGGAACTCTCTGTCGGAAAGCCGTTCGTGCGGAAGCCGTTCGTCGGGAATAATATTAGATGCCAATTGCTGTGCAACCGACGGTGTTATGTATTTCTGTTCTCTCAGGATAGTTTCGATTGCATCGAGCAATTCTTCGGGAGCACTTTCTTTTGTAATGTAACCGGATGCACCGGCTTTTAATACTCTTACCGCATACTGATCTTCGGGATGAATACTTAATACGAGTATGGGAAGCGAAGGATTTGTTTTGCGGATTTCTTTAATGGCATCAAGTCCGTTTAACCCGGGCATCGATAAATCGAGTATCACCATATCGTAACAACCGTCATCAATTTTTTCGAGCAGGGCAAATCCGTTCGATGCCTCATCGATTCCGGAAATCCACTGAACATCGGTAAGAATTTGAATTAATCCTTTACGAACGACTGCGTGGTCATCGGCAATAATTATTTTTATTTCGTCAAACAACTTTTGTACAATTTAAGTTAAGTAAAAAATTCATTTGACCGGAATTTCGACAACAACTTCGGTGCCTTTGTTTTTTATTCCTTTTATATCAACCGTACCGTCCCACATCTGAGCTCTTTCTTTCATTCCGAGTATTCCGAAAGAATAATGATTATTTAACTGTTCTTCCGTAATACCAATACCGTCATCAACAACTTTCAGGCAAACCTTATTGTCTCTGAACAATACCGAGCCGGAAACGTTTTTAGCTTTGGAATGCCGTGCAATATTGGTAAGTGTTTCCTGGAAGATACGAAAAACGGCGGTTGCCAAATCGGTGTTAAGGTTAACAGGATTAGGATCGGTAACAATCGAACAGTTAATGCCGGTTCTTCTTTCAAACTCTTTCGACTGCCATTCGATTGCGGGACAAAGCCCGAGGTCATCGAGAATGCTTGGTCGCAGTTCGTAAATTATTCTCTTCACGTTTTGAATGGATGCATCAATCAGCGAGAGCATCTCGGCGATTTTAATCGATAGTTTATCTTTATTGTATTCATCTATCTTTTTCAGCATCCACGACAAATCCATTTTAAGAGCGGTTAAAGACTGACCGAGGTCATCGTGAATTTCGCGCGCAATGTAAGCCCGTTCTTCTTCTCTTATCGATTGAAGCTTTTTAGCAAGGTTCCGTATTCTGTTGCGCGATTCCCTTAATCTATTTTCAACCTCTTTTAAATCAGTAATATCTAATATTGTACCAAACAAAGTTAACTGATCTCCTGTGTTTTCGGTTAACAATTCTGCCTGAACATGAACCCACCTTTCCGCACCGTCTGATCTTTTTATTCTATGAATCAAATCAAAATCCCTTTCGCCTTTTTTAGCGGCTTCTAACTCACCAACAATAAAATTAAAATCATCCTCGAAAAGAAAGTTATTAACTAGTTCTTCAAAATCTAAGCTTTCTTTTCTTTCCAATTTAAGCAAATCAAAAATCTGATCGGAAATAGTAATTTTATTTGTATTAATGTTCCAACTAAAAAATCCTATCTTAGCTATCTGTTGCGCTTTTAACAACATGTCTCTGTTTTTTCTTATCTCATTTTCAGCTTCTTTTATTTGAGTAATATTTGTTACGGCTACCAGTGCATAGTAATTGTGTCTATCTGAACCAAATAAATTTTCCAAATACACATCTATTGTTACATAGCGTGTTTCACCTTTAAAGCTTTTCATTTTCCCTTCTATTCTAATCTGATCCTTACCCTTGAAAATTCCAATCATAATTTCTTTAAATATCCTAAAAGTATCTCGGCTGATTATTTTATTCAGATTATTAATCACTTCCTCTTTTGATTCAGCATCATAGAGCCTTAAAGTTGCTTTATTTACATCAATTACCTTAACCATTTGTATACCTCTTTTAACCTCATCAGGGTTTTCATCAAGGTATTTTCTTATATTAGTAACCCCCGATTCCTTTAATATATTTAAATAATTGTAGAGATCTGTGTAATCGTCCTGCCATAAGGAAATGGGCGAATATTCGAATAAATGCCGGTAACGTTCTTCACTTTCTTTAAGTGCTCTCTCTGCGTACTTCCTAACTGTAATATCTTCGGTTGTGTTGACAAGCATATATCCTTTATCGGTTTTTACGGAAAATATTCTCAGCTCAACATCCAATTTAGTGCCGTCGGGCCTTATATAGGGTCTTTCCAATAATTGATGGTTGTAGTCTGATTTACCGGATTTCAGAAAATCTAGAATTTCCGCTTTAAGTTTGCTTTTATTTACTCTTTGTTTTAACTTCGGTGCCTTTATATCTGCAAGTATATCCCAGACATACTTTCCCAAAACTGAAACGGCAGTAATGCCGGTTATCTCTTCTAACTTTCTATTCCACTCAATAAGTTTGCCCTCTTCATTAGTAATTGATATTCCTTCGGCAGCATTTTCTACTATACTTCTGTATCTTATTTCACTTTCCCGCAATGATCTTTCGGCTAATTTTATTTCGGTTATATCGCTACTTGAGACAAAACCCCGATAGATTCTGTTATTGTCATCCCCCTCTTCACTTATAGAAACATTGACAATCACATATCGCTTCCCTGAGCTGGGTGTTTGAATTGTACTTTCTATCTGAATTTTCTTTTTGCCGTTAGCCAAATCAATTATTTCTTTCTTTAAAGCATCATACGAATCCTTTGTAATTACGTTAGTTATATCGCCGAGCATTTCGTTTTTGCTTTTTGCCTCGTGCAGTTTTACCGCCGCCTGGTTAACATCCAAAATATTAACCAGCCGTGCACATTTTTTTACTTCTCCGGGGTTGTTGTTAAAATAATCCCTGAAGTTATCGACGCCCTGTTCTTTTAATTTGTTAAGATAATTTATAAGCTGCGTGAAGTCTTCTTCCCACAAAGCAACGGGTGAAAACTCGAACAGTTCGCGGTATCTTTTTTCACTTTTGCGTAAGCGGTCTTCGATGAGTTTTCTTTCGGTAATGTCAAGCAGCGTTCCGACTACGGCAGGCTTCCCGCCTATCGTTGTTCTTGAACCGAACACTTCCAGATATATTACTGTGCTGTCTTTCTTCAATCCCCTGAACGAATAGCTGAGAAAATTAACATCTCCCTTAATCCGCTTGCTGATATTTTGTAATACCATTTCTCTGTCGGCAGGAAACGTCAAATCGTCGGGACCAAGCTTATCAATCATCTCCTCAACTTTATAGCCGAAAATTTCAGCAATTTTAGGATTAACATATTTAAACTTTCCGTCTGCGAACAAATAAACACCCACCAAAGATTTTTCGGTAAGGTCTTTGAATTTCTGTTCCGACTCAATCAGCTCTTTTTCTATTTTTTTCTGCTCGGTAACATCGCGGGTGATTGAGAGTATGTGCTTTTCGCCGTTAAGCTCGATAATATGAGCAGACATAACACCTGTTTTAATGCTTCCGTCTTTCATCCTGAATTGAGCTTCGTAGTTATAAACTTTTCCCTCTTTCATAAGTCTATCAACAACATTCTGCCGGTCCCGGGGATTTACCCAAATACCTAATTCCAACGATGTCTTTCCCAACACATCGCTTTTTTTATATCCGCTCATCTTCGTAAAGCCGTCGTTTATCTCTATATATTTTCCATCAGATAGCCGGTTGATATTCACTGCATCGGGACTTGTATGAAAAGCAACGCGGAATTTTTCCTCGCTTCTTTTTAACTCTTCCTGCATTTTTTTCTGTTCCGTTATATCTCTGTTAATAGCAACAACTCCGATGTTATTACCTTCGTTGTCTGTTATCATCGAAACGGAACTAAACACAATAACGTCCGAACCGTCTTTTCTTTTACATACAGCTTCCCCTTTATAAAATTTATCTTTAAAGAATCTATCAATTACCGAATCCCTGCTTTCTCCCAAATGCTCCGGTTTTAATACATCACTAAACACTTTCCCGACCACCTCTTTCTTTTTCCAACCGTACATTTTTTCTGCTGCTTTGTTCCAACCGTTAATTACCAAATCCATATCGGCTGTTATAACAGCTTCAACAAGGTTATTAAAAATATCTTCTATGTATTTTATCTTTTCATTTAACAATTGATTGTCTCCCGGCAATATGGTGAACGGAAATATCTTTGTGCGGATAACAGCAAACATCCGAACGAATGGGTTAAAACGAGTTGTGTTATGCGGGAATTTGTTTTCAGGGTAAGCGATTCACTACGGTCGGGATATAGTAATGCGTTTCTTTTTTCTTTGTTTACCGTATCCTTATCAACAACAATATCTGAAATTTTCTCCATTAAGCCATCACCTGTTTTGGTAATGTGGTCGTTCATTTAACACTTTAGTTGGTGGAAATTCAAAATTACCGGATGCAGAAAACACCTTTGCTGAGCATCGTTAAACCGTTACGTGTTTTTTTCTCCCTGGTTATCATTATATCTTTTAAACATAATCGAAAGAGGTATTATCTTAGTAAAAAGAAAAACTTTGAATTATTTCTATATTAAAACATAACAAATTTAAGCAGAAAACCTAATCAAAAGTATTGCTTGAAAAAAAATATCCGGCTCTCGCAATTGTTTAATTGATGTTTAGGTCTTTAACCCTCTTAGTCGTAAGATTTTTTTCATAAAGTTTTCAACTTGTTTTTTATCGATTTCATTTTCCCATCTTCCTTCCGACTTAAAATATGAACCGATAATAAACGCATCCGCAACCTGAAAATATTTCTCGATATTATCAATCGTTATTCCCGATCCTGTCAGAACCGGAATGCTAACGGAATTTTTAACCTGCTTTACTTCCCCGGCATTTGCTTCTTCGCCGGTTGAAGTTCCGGTAACAACAACCCCGTCGCTTAAAAAGAACTCAGCGGCTTTTGCGGTTTCGGTCAGACTAACATCGGAAGTTATTGAGTGAGAGGAATGCTTCTTTTTAATATCGGTAAAAACCAAAATGTTACCTGCGCCAATTTGTTTCCGGTAGCGCAGCAACTCTCCGGCATCCGATTCCATTATACCTTCGTCGGCTGTGTGAGCAAACACAAATCCTTCGGCACGTATAAAATCCAACCCGGCAGAGTATGCTGCGGCTAATGCATCCTTATTAGCGCCTGCAAGAATTTGTATGCCGCAAGGTAAACCGGTCAGGTTTTTAACTTCATAACCAAGAATGCTCATAAGCGAAATTATTTCCGGACCGACTTTTCTTTTAAGATACGGAACATCGTGCATGTTTTCTATTGCTAATGCATCAATGCCTGCATCTTTATAAACAGAAGCTTCCTGTTTTACTTTTTCTATTATTGATTTTACATCGCCTGAATATTTAGGAGTGCCGGGTAATGCGGGAACATGAATCATCCCAATTACCGGTTTGGTCAAATTAAAAACTTTAACATCTTTCATTTTGGCTCCCAATGAATTCCGTCGCAGGGGATATAATCTTCGGTAGGGTGTTTATCGTATTTCATACATAAAACCGCGGAAGGGTCGAAATGCTTGCAGGTTGCACACAAAGTGGAATCCAAAACCTTTTTGCTTTTCTTCTCAAATTTTCTGTAAGCCACAAATGCCGGATGAATGATGACGACGTAAATAGCGGCACTTCCTACAATCCACCAGAGTTTCTCATCAACATACGATTTCAGAATCCACAACGCAGGAAGTGTAACGGCAATTCTTACCAGTGTCCAAAAGATTATATCGCCCATAAGAGTATAAAATGTGATTTAAAATAGTACAATTCTTGCTTTAAAATACACATTAATACATTCTTACAAAAGGGGGATGATTTGCCAAGTTGCTTTAGATAATTCCCGTAACTTGCTGATATTACAATAATTTATTATCATTAAAGGGCAGAAAAAAAGAAGTTATGCAAAAGGGTAAAATAAAAATACCGCTTCGTAAAGCGGTAATTTTTACATATATTTGTAATTATTGTGAGCGCGGGTGGTTTCGAACCACCGACCCTCTGCTTAAAAGGCAGATGCTCTACCACTGAGCTACGCGCCCTGAAAAAAATAAGGACAGCAAATATATAAATAATGGAAAAATTTTACAAATAAAAGAAATTAAGGAACTACACATATGGTGGGAGACATTAACAAAAGCGCAAAAATATTAGTTTGTGACGACGACGAAACCCTTTGCTACCTATTAAAAGAACAATTGCTCGAAGAAGGGTTTTTCGTCGATACCGTTTACGACGGTAAATACGCTATTGATGCGGTTAAAAAAAATACCTACGACATACTTCTTCTCGATCTGAACATGAAAGAAGTTCCGGGTGAAGAAGTATTACGGTTTGTAACCGACTACAATTCTTCAATCCAGATTATCATCCTTTCGGCTCAGGGCGAGATGCGCAAAGCAATTGAATGCATCAAAGCCGGTGCTTACGATTTTATTACCAAGCCCTACGAGTTTGAACAGCTACTGATAACTATTAACAGGGCGTTGGAGCATAAGGAACTTCTTGTTAAAACGGAATTGTTAACCAAAGAAATCCACAAGAAAAGTCCCGAAGCAATTATAGGCGAAAGCCCGCAGCTTAAACGTATTCTTAGTCTTGCCCATAAAGCCGCAATGTCCGATTCGAATATTCTTATTGAAGGGGAAACAGGTACGGGCAAAGAACTTCTTGCAGAATATATTCACAAACATTCCGCACGAAAGGATAAGCCGTTTGTAATTATCAACTGTGCATCTTTACCCGATCAGCTTATTGAAAGCGAATTGTTCGGACATGAGAAAGGCGCATTTACCGATGCGAAAAACACAAAGCAGGGACTCGTGGAAATAGCCCATGGCGGAACATTGTTCCTCGATGAAATTGGCGAGCTTAGTATGTCGCTGCAACCGAAACTGTTACGCTTTTTGGAGAACGGCGAATACAGAAGAATAGGCGGAGTGACAAACCTTACATCCAACGTAAGGGTAATTGCTGCTACAAACCGGAACCTGCTCGAAGAAGCAGAGAAGAAAAATTTCAGAAAGGACCTTCTTTTCAGATTAAATGTTATTACGTTAACCGTTCCTCCGTTAAGAGACCGCAAGGAAGATATATTGATTTTAGCAGAACATTTCTTAAAAGAAAAATCGCCGATTCGCGCACCGAAAAAATTATCGAAAGAAGCGGAAGATATTCTGTTAAACTACGACTTTACCGGAAACATAAGAGAGTTGGAACATATTATTGAAAGGGCAATAATATTTGCAGACGGCGAGTACATCTATCCGGATGATCTTAACCTGCCGGTTTCATTTCAGAAAAGTATCCATGCATATTCCGATTCGGGATTGGATGAAACCGACGAGATACTGAGCATGGAAGAACTTGAGAAATGGCATATACAAAAAGTTCTGAACAAAAATCATTGGGATAGAACCCGAACAGCCAATCAGTTGGGTATAAGCCCCAAGACTCTGTATACAAAAATCAAGAAGTACGAATTAAAACCAATGAAATATTGATGGCTGCCGATTTAAACAACAAATATGCGGCTGAGGAGCTTTTAGCTATTCAAACCTCTTCGCTTGCAATTGCCGATACTAAGGGAAAGATTGTTTGGTATAACCAGAGCTTCAGTAAGAATTTTAGTCGTGAAGATATAAAGGGTAATTCTATTGCCGATTTGTTTTCCGTAAATCAGGATAACCTGCTGAAGAAAATTCACGATAAAAAATCTTTCGTACAACCGCTGCCCGATGCAAACAAGAATCTGATTATCACTCCCCTACATCCAAAAGAAAGCGAGAACGGCAGCAGCGGCTTTTTGGTTGAACTGGTTCCGACAAGACAACACGAAGAGAAAAGCAAATTCGACTCTGAAATTACCGAACGGAACATAGAGTTCCTCGGCGAGCTTGAGAAGCTTTTTGTTTTATTGGTTAAAGAAAATTCGCTCGATAAAATTACTAACGAAATAAACTCGAAAGCGGTAAGCATAAGCAAAAGCGATTTCGGAATTATAGTTTTTCATAAAGATAATAATTCGTACGAACTGCTTTTTAACGACCCTGATGAACATATAGCGGACAAGGATGATATTGTAAAAGAGATTAATACAAGTTTCTATTATATTAATAAGTGGCTCGAATTAAACGAGCGTTCGCTTCTGGCAATAAACCAGCGAACCAACATCGGTTTTAACTTAACCGAAGTTTTAAACTGCGAATCGCTTATTATCACCCCCTGTTATTTCGAAAACAAACAGCTTGCTACAATAATTGTAGGAAGGAAAAAAGGTTCCTACTCCGCATTCGAAACAAACTCTGTTGAACAGCTTGCGGCTCTTCTTTCGTTTGCAATAAGCAATTTAAAAACACGCGAATTAAACCAGGCACTCGAAAGCCGTTTATTGCAGGCACAAAAGCTTGAAACAATCGGTAAGTTATCGAGTGGAATGGCGCACGACTTCAGCAACCTGCTGTCGAGTATTTTCGGAAGTTTAAATCTTTTAAGAAAACGTGTTCCGCAGCGTGAAGACACAACGAGGTTGATAGATAATATCGAGGATTGTTCGAAGCGTGCGAGAGATCTTACAAAAGGACTGCTCTCTTTCGGTAAACCCACACCTAAACGGAAAGAACTCGTAAAACCTAACGTGCTGCTGAATGAAATTTCGAAAGTAATCACACAAACCTTTCCGCGAACAATCGAATTCATCGACAAGATAGAGGAGAACCTTCACGATATCCTTGGTAACGGTACGGAGATTTACCAGGTGCTGCTTAATTTATGTGTGAATGCAAAGGAAGCAACCGACGGTAAAGGCACAATAACTTTAGAAGCAAAGAACATTACAATAGACGAGAAAAACATTATTAATTATCCTTTGCTTAAAGAAGGTAATTATGTTTGCTTTACCGTTGAGGATAACGGAACCGGAATTAAGGAAGAAGATCTTCAGAAGATTTTCGATCCTTACTTTTCAACAAAACAAAAGGATGCCGGTTCAGGATTGGGACTTTATGTTTCGTACGGAATAATAAAAGCCCATAAAGGTTTAATCGATGTTTCGAGCAAAGAAGGAAAAGGAACTAAGTTCGATGTGTATATTCCGGCTTACGAACCGAACAAAGTAAAGCAAACGGAACCGTCCGATAAAATTATTCTTTTAGCCGACGATGAGGAGATGTTAAGCGACCTGTTAGCCGAGTTGTTGGAATCGAACGGTTATAATGTTATTAAAGTTCCTTCCGGCGACGAAGCGCTGAAAGTATTAACCGAAGAGATAAAAGTTGATATGGTTATTATCGATTATAATATGCCGGGAATGAACGGACTCGAAACGATTAAAGAATTAAGAAAAATCAACACGGATTTGCCGGTTATACTTTCTACCGGAACAATGCTTTCGGTTGATAAAGAAAACTTAACGGAATATAATATAAACGGTCAAATTGAAAAGCCCTACGAATTTGAAACAATGCTTGCAACAATCAAAAAACTAATCTGATTATTTACTCTTCCATCTTTATCATTTTAATGTTTTTAGTATAGTCGGAAAGCTCCGGTATTCTTATTGAATTAAGCTGCTCTAATACATCTGTAATTTCTTTTATA
>JAJRSV010000180.1 GCA_024278655.1 Bacteroidota bacterium
AGAATCTTACAGGAAGAAAAATAGAGCTGTTTTGCAGAACGCTTATTAGTGTTTTTTTAGCTATTTTTAAAAACGGTAATTACATTTTTGAGGTGGGGAATAATCTGAACCTTAGGGTGGGGAATAAAGTGGTCCTCGACAGTTCTCCCAAAGGGACTCCTTCGGAGGAATCCCCCCACCCCGACAAATTTCATACATTTCTAAAATGACTGTCTTCCTTTACATCATCTACAGCAACTCCAAAGACCGTTACTACGTTGGTCACTCAGATAACTTACTGCGCCGCATTCCCGAACATAATGCAGGTCAATGTAAATCTACCCGCTCCGGTATTCCCTGGATATTAGTTTACTCCAAACCCTTTAACTCCCGCGCGGAAGCTATGAAGGAGGAATACAGAATAAAGAAAATGAAAAGCAGGAAGTATATTGAAAAATTAATCGCTGAATACTACAGCCCGGTTAGCGCGTCCCGATTATATTATGCAAGATGTTCTCAGTGTTTAGGTTGAATAGTTGAAATAAACTCAGTCACATCGTAAGGGAAAAGCGCAGTTTACTTATCAATGCTATTGGGACCACCTTTATTATATCAGTGCTCGGTAAGATATAATTCTATTGCTTCCTCAAAACGTATTTCGGTATGTTTTTTCATTTTGCTCTTTTAATCTTTCTATTGATTGTTAAAGCAACTAACATTTTTATAGATTACCAGCAGCACTTGTGCAACTTCAATCCCTAAAGTATCACCAGCGACAGGTCCTACAACATTAACAGTGGTAGCCACTACGCCAAAAAGCAACTAATCAATAAATTTGAAAATTTGCGAAAAACGTGGTCTGTTTTGGACCTCGTTCAGAATACGTGGTTCATATCGAATTATACTGAACCACGTTTTGTGCTTATGTTTAAAGTGACCCATATTAATTGCCACTTAAGATTTTAAAAAGTTCCGTATTAATGTAAAGAACTTCTTTGCCTACTTTTTCCGGGCTGAGTATTTTCAACCTTTCTAATTCTTTAAGATATCGTTCGGCGGCTTTTCTTGCTGATATTTTTCTTTTAGTAATAAATTCCGTCTTACAATATGGATGTTCATAAATTAACTCTATTACCTCTTTAGGTACTCTTATTTGTTTTTCAATATTTACTTTTTTAATAGTATTCTGAAGTGAATTATAAATTTCCTCAATTAGTGAAACAGTATTTTTAGATGTCTGCTCAATACCATTAAGTATATACAAAATCCAAGGTTCCCAATCCTGTTTTTCGGTTACCCCTCTTAATAAATTGTAGTAATCACTTTTATTATCAATAATATATTTGCTCAAAAACAGGATTGGTAAATCAAGCTGACCGGTAAAAACCAGGTAAAGTATTAAAAGAATTCTTCCGGTTCTTCCATTGCCATCAGTAAAAGGATGTATTGCTTCGAATTGATAATGAATTACTGCGGATTTAATTAGAGGATCGACGTCATCATTTTCGGAATGAATATAATTTTCCAGATTGTTCAGTAAATCGCGAAGCACTTTTTCACCTTCCGGAGGCGTGTAGATAATTTTTCCGGTGCTTGGATTTTGAAGTTTGGTCCCGGGTGTTTTTCTTATACTTGCATCAGTATCTTTAATTTTCTGAAATATTTTTATTATAAGATTTGTTGTTAATACATTTCTTTTTTTTAGTTCATTAAATCCTTCCCACATTGCCTCGCGGTATCTAACAACTTCTTTTGCGCTGCCGCTCGAATCAACAGTTTTAGCAGATAATGCCTTGTAAAGCTCATCATTTGTGGTAACTATATTTTCAATTTCCGAACTGGATTTTGCTTCTTGCAAAACGATGGAGTTTATTAGTAAATCAGGATTAGGAATGCGAAATGTTGCACCTTTAAGCTCGTCTAATGCTCTTGAAGCAGCAATAGTTCTTTTAAGAATAGATTTTGTTTCTAATTCTACCTTTGGGGGCAATTTGGGTAAATTGTTAAAAGGTTTATTTGGATCAAAACTCATATCGTTTCTCCTATCATTTCTACAGATTTGAATTATCTTATATCTCCCGAAGGGACACGAATTTTACCCGTTACCGCTGCTGTTATTAATGCAGTTCAGTATTCTTTAACTATAAAATATAACCTGTTAGCTTTATCGAGTTTTGTAATTTCATCTTCGAACTTAAAATTCTCAAAAATCTCTCTTGCTTTAGGAGAAAATCCGTTTATAAAAGCCACAAGATTTTTTGCTATGTGTTCCGGGTCTTCAAGAAGCCGCTTAAACGTATAGTTGCTGATATTATATAAAGGTTGCTTTCTGCCTTTCGAAGCGAATCTTGCCAGCGCAGAATGCAAAGCATTGCCTTTTAATCTCTTTGCTTGTAATCTCTTATATTCTTTAAGCACAGCTTCTTTATTCTCTTCAAGAAGACAGTCAAGTCTTCTTAAAACAGTCATGGGCAACATAACTTTGCGGTATTGCGGTGGTCTGTATGGTCCACGCAGTTTATTCGCGATGTTCCAGATAAAACTTACAAGCTCAGAATGGTTACGGTTAGTGTTTTCGGTCAAGATATCTCCATAAATTAAATCAAAATTATAGCACAATCATTAATTTACAATATATAATATAATTAATACTGGATTTACATTGCTAAAATATATCTGCCTTACCCACCAAATCGGCACCCCGCAGTAACTAAATTGGTTTATGGAGTGGATGGAAATCATAATTGTCGATAGTTAAAATAATAAATTTCAATCATTTCTTCTAATAAATCATATAACAGTAGTATATAAAACCTGTATGTAATAATTTATCAGAATGTTTTATAGTTCTACATCAAATCAAAGTTGGTTAAACGAATCTATCAACTAAAACAATCTTCTGCTAACAAAACTTCTTTATCAAAAGATTGATAAATAAAAAGAAAGGGTTTCAACAAATTGTCGAAACCCTGTTAATATAAGTATTACTAAGGTTATCAAAACCCAACACCAGCGCCGAAGCTGACAAAGGGATCCCATTTTTTGTAAGGTGAATTTGAATCCTGGATCACATCGAACAATACTTCCGCGAATAACCATACATTCGGACCGACGTGCTGTGACAAGCCGCCACCTAACAGCAGAAAAGGTACCCATACACGAATTGAGTTCCATTCATTTTTCTGAAAATCGAATCCTGAAATTTGATCGAAACTTGCATAGACGAATTCGCTATGCATATAGATTTGCGGAGTAACTCTGTAACGTGCAAAAGCACTACCGCCAAAATTGTGCGAATCAAATGAAGGGTCAACCCTTTTATCGTTTATGTATGAATAACTCAGCTTACCACCTACTGAAAATTTGGGCGATACCTTATAACCGATAAGCGGCTGAACACTTAAGTAAAAGTAATCGTTCCAAAAGTTGAAACCGATGTTACCGCCGTAATAAACCTTGCTTTGGTTACCGCCCGGCTTGACTAATTCGTTTGCGGTACTGTTACCTGTCGTTTTATCATCACCGCCGTTAAAAGCAAGAGTAAAACTAATGGGAATTATTAAAAGTAGTATTAAAATCTTTTTCATTTCTTTGCCTCCGCTAATTGTTATTTAAGTACTACGATAAATATATACCTGAAGAGGTTTAAAAGAAATTCACAAGTGTTTGCGAGTGTTAAAATTTTACTCTGCCGACATTAATTTGAAAGGGGTAAAACAGATAAAACCGTGTTCCGTTGTTTGTAAATTCCACAGCAGGTAAAGGCAATTTAAAGTAGTTAAACGTTTGTTTGAACCAGTTCCAGAAACTGCCGCCGTCGGGTAATAATTCCACAAGATTAAAATCTATTCCTATTAAAAACCTGCGTGTTTTGTGCGGCGAGTAATAACCGTTAATCCCGTATCCCAAAGCAAGGTTTAACCAATTAGGCCATAATCTTCTATATTGATGGGGCAGCAAATTATGAACATCCACACTCCACCAGGCAGTAGTTGCGTTGTAATTATCCAAAAAAGTCTGCGTTCGCATTTTAAGCGGAACACCGATTAACCCGGGCGGAGTATATTGCCACTTGGGAGTAAAGTTCTGTAAAAAAGGAACGTAATGCTGAACATAAAAATATCCCGAACCTAATATATCGGCAACGAAATCGGTTGGAGAGAAACCGGTGTTTTGTGCAAAGCCGTCTTTAATCTCAACATACGTTTGTGATATTATGCCGAAGACCGAACCCCAGAAAATCGATTCATCCCAACCGAAACCGGCATAAACAAGCCCTTCCCTTGCAAAATACGAAGTAAAATAACCGCCCATAAAATGCCCTAACTTATCTGCCTGGAGAGCATTGTTCCAATCATCTCTTATGTAAAACGGTCTGCCGCGGTGCGACCACCACGCAACATTCTGGTTTATATGAAGCGCAACAATAGTAACCAGCGAAACACCGCTTACAACTCCTGCTCTGAACGGATTAATATCTTTTTCAAAGTTCGGAAGTTCACCGCTGATTGTGAAACGTTTGTGTCCCGCATAAAAGAAATTGCTGTAAGGTATTTTATTGTACGCATATATATTATTCAGTTCGAGCGAATCAATTTTAATCGGTAACGAAAGGGATAATTTCGTTTCGTGTTTGAACTCCGGGTTGAATGATTTTGATAAATGATGTGTCTGCGGATAAACGAATACACCTGTAAAGAAAAGAATCAAAAAAAGAGTGAATATGTGACTGAGCTTTTTCATCACAATTACTCTTTATTTTTAACACCCAAAAATATTTTGCAGCTAACGGAAGAGCAATACCATCTTTTATACCGATTATTTACTGATATAATTTGAGATAATTATTCGTACGAATGAGGAGGAAAATCTTTTAATATTTTTTCAATTATTCTCATCAAATCTTCACGGAAATATTCCGGATCAATATCCGCTCCGGTAATTCCTGTTGCTATTCCGCGCCAAGCCAGCATCTTATCCTTATTATCAACAATATCAATTATAAGCGATCCTTCTTTGTAATGACTTACCGTAGTATAGCCGCCGTAAGGTCCCCACCACGGATAGTACCAATAACCGAAATAGTAAACGTTTACTCTGTGCCGGACCCCTCCGTTTATTATCACAACAAAATCAGGAGTGCCGGAATCAATTTTCTCGAATCCCTTTTTCATCAACACCGAATCGATAGCCGCCTGAATTGTTTTACGCAGTCTTACATTTTTCGAAAGGATATCGTTGGGGTCCCGCTCCTTCTTTTTCGCCCATCTGTAGGTTTTGTAATTACTGAAATCTCTCAGCGGATCGAAATCTGTGATTACTCTAACTGTGGAGCAGGAAGAAAAAACAAACGCAAGCATAAGTAACATAATCAATTGTTTCACCCGCATCTTTTCATCCTTTAAGATTGTTTTACATAAAGCAGTTCGGTTACCTGCATTATTTAGATTGCAAAACAACGCTTGCTTGTTCCGGCTAATACCAATACCTTCTGGCACGCTGGTAAAGAATTTCGTTCCGCTGCCTGGCAGGTATTTGCGGAACCAGCCGTAAAAATATAATCGTTAAAAACAGTCCGGCAATAAACCCACCTATGTGCGCAAAAAAAGCAACGCCTCCCTGCGATTCGCCGATAACACTAACCGTGGCGAGTCCGCTTAACAATTGCATTAAAAACCAAAAGCCGATAAACACCCAGGCAGGCAGACTGATTGTATAAAAGAAAAATCCTATCGGAATAATACCGCGCACTTCCACACCCGGATACAAAACAGCGTAGCTTCCCAAAACTCCTGAGATAGCACCGCTGGCACCAATCAGTGGAATCTGTGATGAAGGTTCTATTATCACCTGAAGAAAGGCAGCCGCATATCCGCTTGCAAAGTAAAGCACCAAAAACAAAACAGAGCCGAACCTGTCTTCTACGTTATCGCCGAATAAGTAGAGGTATAACATATTGCCTATCAAATGGAACCAGCCGCCGTGAAGGAACATGCTTCTTACTACGTCTATAAAGCTTTCGGCTGAAAACGGATCCGCACTGAAATTTGCAGGAACAACCGAAATACTGAAGAATAATTTTTCAAGTTCTTCAACCGGAAAGGAAAGTTCCCAGAAAAAAACTATCACGTTAACTGTAATTAATAAATATGTCATTACAGGAAACCTGCGCGTGGGGTTCATATCTTTATAAGGTATCATCGGCTAACAGTATTTGTTGTTAAATTAGATTTTGCTTGTTTGGTTGTTGCTTCTTAAAACCAAAAATATGAAAAAATCTTTTCATTAATTATGAAATTACTAATTGAAAGCATTTTATTAAAATATTTCGTAAAATTCATTTCAAGTTAAAATATGTTTAATTATTTCCAAACCGATCATGACTACCAAATTCACCAGCTTTATTCCGGTATTACTCTTCTTTTTGCTGTACAACTGGA
>JAJRSV010000181.1 GCA_024278655.1 Bacteroidota bacterium
CTTCGTTGGATTTGTATCATCAAAGCGAAGATTGCGAAGTCGGTTGTATTCTTCCGCAAGCCCGAAGTTTAAGCATATCGAGTTTGCATGCCCGATGTGCAGGTAGCCGTTCGGTTCCGGTGGAAAGCGTGTGTGAACCTTGCCGCCGTATTTGTTTGTGCGCAAGTCTTCTTCAATAATTTCCTTTATGAAGTTCGACGGCATTTTCGATTTGCCGGCTTCTTCGTTGTTACCGGTATTGTTTTTCTTTTCGTTGTTGATGTTGTTATCCATCGTTATTTCTCTTCCGTTGAATCTGTGTTTGGTGTTTTGATTTTTTCTAATGCAGTATCTATTCTGCGAATGCTTTCTTCCTTACCAAGGATGTGAACGATATCATATACTCCGGGACCCGTACCAATCCCCGATAAAGCGAGTCGTAAAGGATGAATCAATTTGCCTTTCCCGATTTCAAGTTCTTCGGCTAACTCGTTAAGTGCTTTTTCGTAATCTTCCTTAGCCGGATTTTCCAGTTGTGCAAATTTGTCTCTCAGTTTTTTCAGCAGTCCCGGCGAATCTTCTTTCCATCTTTTCTTAATTACTTTTTCATCGTATCCGGTTGGTGCTTCGTAAAAGTAAGGGCACTTGGTAATGAATTCCTTTACGAACTCAACCCTTGGTTTCATCGCTTCGATTATCAAAAGAAGGTGTTCGTCGTCAATATCAACATTGCTGTATTCGGATTTCTTAAATTCTTCTTTCAACATTACCAACAGTTCTTCATTCGGTTTGCTGCGCAGATGCTCGGCATTAAGCCAGATTAATTTTTCGATGTTAAATACCGCACCCGCTTTATGTACTCTTTCGAGTGAAAATTTTTGTATCAGCTCTTCCATTGTGAACACTTCCTGTTCATCGCCCGGATTCCATCCCAACAGTGCTACAAAGTTTATCAGCGCTTCTTTTAAATAACCTTTATCCCTGTAATCTTCAACAGCAACATCGCCCTGTCGTTTACTTAATTTCGATTTATCGGGATTAAGCAAAAGCGGCAGGTGGGCAAAAACGGGTTTCTCCCATCCTAAAAACTCATACAATAAAACATGCTTCGGCGTGGAAGAGAGCCACTCTTCTCCGCGGATAACATGCGTGATTTTCATTAAGTGATCGTCAACAACGTTTGCAAGATGATAAGTGGGAAAGCCGTCACTCTTAATTAATATCTGGTCGTCTATAATTTCAGTATTGAACTCAACCCTGCCTCTTATCACATCTTCAACAAAAACGGTTTCGTCCGGCGGAACGTTCAGCCGTACTACGTGAGGTTCGCCGTTTGCAAGCTTTTGCTGTATCTCTTCTTCGGAAAGAGTGAGTGCAAATTTATCGTACTTGGTTTGCAAACCTTTTTTAAGCTGCTCTTCTCGTAATTGCTTTAATCTTTCGGGTGTATCGAATGCGTAATAAGCTTTGCCTTTTGCTATCAGTTCTTCAGCATACTTTTTGTAAATATCCAATCTCTCCGATTGAAAATACGGTCCGTATTCTCCGCCGACTTCAGGTCCTTCATCGTAATCTAACCCGACCCACTTTAATGTATCGAGCAGGTTTTCAACCGCACCTTCAACAAATCTTTTTCTGTCGGTGTCTTCAATTCTTAATATAAATTTTCCGTTCTGGTTTCTTGCAAACAGATAGTTGTACAATGCGGTACGCAAACCGCCTATGTGCAGGTAACCAGTTGGACTCGGAGCAAATCTTACGCGTGGTGTTTCGCTAATCATAAATTATCATTTTCTGTTTATTGTTGAAAATTCAAAGTGGAAAGTTAATAAAATTGGAGTGAAATTTTTTAGTGGGGGTGTTGAATTGAGGAAAAAAGACAGGAGGTTTGTTGGTTTAATTGAATTGGGGATTGTGTAAGCCGACCTCACCCTAAATCCCACTCTCCCGCAAGCGGGATTTTCAACTTAGTAAGGAGAGGGACTTTTAATACCCCTCTCCTTTTTTAAGGAGAAGGGCAGGGGTGAGGTAAAAGGATGCACGGGGAGACGAAACATTAAAACAAACTGTAGTAATCAGTAAAAAGAAGAGTATTAAGGAAAAGCAAAAGTGTTATTAAAAAATAATGAACAGAAAAGATTATAATCCTTAGAGAGGTTTTTGTGAGATATAATGAACGTTATAGAGCAATTGAAAGTCGGAAAGTGTTTGAATAACTATTCAGCACTGACGTTGATGAAACAAAGGAATGTGCTTTTGTAAATTCAGTTGTGATTTTATAAGCCGACCTCACCCTAAATCCCTCTCCTTACTAAGGAGAGGGACTTTGAATTTTAGTTCTTCTGCTCTAATGCGGTTTTCTTTTCGGTGTAGTATTTTACTTTTTGTATGAACTCCTGGCTGTCGATTGGTTTCGGGATGTAATCGGTTGCACCGGCATCGAGGCATTTTTCCCTGTCGCCTTTCATTGCAAAAGCGGTTAACGCAATAATAGGTGTGTCTTTATACTCTTCGAGCTGCCTGATTTTCTGGGTCGCTTCAAAACCGTTCATCACCGGCATTTGCATATCCATAAGAATCAAATCGTATTTCTGCTGCTTAACCTGTTCCAGTGCTTCCTGTCCGTTTTCAACAACAACTATCGAATCGAAATTGTTCTTTTTCAAAAGTCGTGTTACAATTATCTGCGAATGTTTGTAGTCTTCAACAAGCAGAATTTTTACCGTATCCTTTTTCTCTTTTACTTCTTCGGGAGTTGCAGGTTCATCGTAGCGGTCAATCATCGAGGCAACCACATCCTGAAGTTCTTCGATGTTGGTGCTGCTCTTGGTCAGTAAGTCATCGAACAGTCCGTCGATTTTCTTTAAATCTTCTTCGTAGCTTTCTTTACCGGTGTAAATAATTATAGGCAAACGTGCAAACTGCGGTTTCGATTTTATAAGTTTGATTAATTCAAATCCGTCTATTTCCGGCATGTCCAGATCGATTATAGCCAGATCGAGATCAAGGTTTTCAATCATATCCATCACTTTTGACGAATGCGATTCGGCAATCGGGTTAAAGCCGGCTTGCTGTACCGATTCCTTCAGCAGGTTAAGAGTAGGAACATCATCGTCCACTATCAATACTTTCGAATCTTTACGAAGCTTGTAGTGTGTTAAAACTTCAACAAGGTATTTGTAGTTTATCGGCTTTACAAAGTACTCAACCGCACCTAACAAAAATGCTTTTTGCTGTTCGGCTTCAACCGAGCAGATGATTACCGGAATGTTTTTAGTCTTCGGATTTTCTCTTAATTTCTGCAGCAGTTCCAAGCCGTTCGAATCCGGCAGAACAAGATCCATTAAGATTGCAAGGAACGGTTCTTTTTCAATTACCTGCAAGGTTTGTTCGGCTGAGTTTACTATTAGTGGATCGTAACCCCATTTTTGCAGATAGTTGCTTAACAGTTTCGATGTTGCGTAATCATCTTCAATTACAAGCACTTTATTAATTTTTGAAGGTCGCGGCAGTCCGCCGATTTTATTTTCCAGGTCGGAAATTTCTTTTACCGGAATTGAAATGTAATACGAGGTGCCTTTGCCAACTGTGCTTGTAATATCGATATCGCCGTTAAGGTAATCGATGTATCTTTTAATTAATGTAAGACCCAGTCCGGTTGTATTACCTACCTTATGAATTATCAAATCATTCAAGGCAAACGGTTCGAATATCTTTTCGAGCCGGTCGGACGGAATGCCCTGACTCGTATCGCTTATCCTGAAACTCAACCTGTTCTTTTCCGTTGAAAATACCGATATGGTTACCTTGCCCTGTTCGGTTAAACGGATTGCCGTGTTGATTATATTCAACAGAATATATCTTAACTTGGGCGCATCAAGGTTCATTGATTCGGGCAGGTTATCGTCGATATTAACAATAAAATCCACAATGTTTTTATCGATCTTCTCATCGAACAATCTTATTATTTCGTTCAGGAATTGCGAGATGTTAATGTTTGTATAAGTGCTTTTACTTTCGCCGTTTTCAAGTTTGGCAATTTCAATCAGGTCGTTAATAAGCGAAAGTAAATCGTAAGCATTTTCTTTTAACGTATCTACGTATTCGTTTTGAGAAGCAGAGAGGTTTTCCTCGTTCAACAGCGATGCAAAACCCATAATGCTGTTAGTTGGTGTGCGCAGCTCGTGAGCTATTGAAGTAATAATCTGGCTTAACGAACTGCTCAATCCTCCTCTTTTTCCCATCCACAACCGAAGCGTATTACGGAGTGAATCGCCTATCACTTTAAGGTTATCAATTTCGCTTTGGGTAAACTCCGTTTTCTTTGCAATCTTAAGCATTACTTTTTCGTTGTCGGTTACACTTATGTACAAACAACCCTCATTCATAAAAACATCGGTGGCGGTAAGTTCGCAGTCGGCTTTCACTTCAAACACGGTTTCTGTTGAGCTGCTGTTCGGAACAGAGCAGTTGGAACATTTAAGGGTAAGGTCGGGTGCCAATGATTTTTTTGCGTTGCCCGATTTACCGAGTATTTCGATAACATTGTCTTTAATTCTTGTTATTACAACAGCTTCAAAATCGTACTCGTCAACCAGAAATTCGCACAACTCATCCGGGAACTCACTTGCAGAAGTAAGAGCGGAATAGATTAAGCTGTTGTATTGAGAAAGGAATTCTATTTTAGAACTTTGCATAAAATCTAACTCGTAACCTAATTTTTCTTCCTTTAAATATAATTAAAAACCTTGTGTAAATATAATTATAAGATAATAAAAATCGCTATAAATAATTTATTTATAATAAAATAGCCAAATTGTTCAAATAAATTTTATCATTTTAAAGATGAATATCAATCTGCAAACTTACGCGGTTGTCGAGGTTCTTAAAAATCGTGTTGTAGCCCGAACTGATTTCTCTTTCTTTTGGCTTGTAAGTTTCGGAGTATTTGGCTGAGATTGTAGCGGAACGGAAAGGTCTGTAACGGAAAATTAAATACCATCTTATTCCTTCACCGAATAATGCCAGGTTTGTAAGCACTCCGGTTAAATCGTTTTCGTATTCATAAATTGCCGAGTTGAAAGAGTCGGTTCTGAAGAAAATAATTCTTCCGTAAAAATTGAAATTGGAATTTGGTGCGTATCGTATATCCTGGAAGAAAAGATACCCGTCTTCCGAATTACCGGTTGCCTTAACCCTGTAGTTATTGTATTCGAACCTTCCTTTTAAACGTAATTGACGGGAAACATTATAAATCAATTCGAAGCGGTAAACCTGCCGCAGTCTTTTTACAAGTTGTTTTACGTTATCTGTTTTTACAGTGATATCTTTATTCTCATACTTAAAGCGAAAGCGAGTGTTTATTTTACGCGCCGGCTTGCTCAACAGGTCGAGCAGGAATTCATCACCTTCGCCGGGCAGCGGATTGAAAAAGGTTGCGTACGGAAATTTGAACTGGTCGTAATAAAAATTAAGCAAGCCGATTGGTGTGCGCCATCTTATTCCGGTATAAATTCCGAATTCATTAGTCGTTGCGCCCGAACGTTCACCGAAAGCATACCCATGCAGGTTGAAAAAGTTTCGCGGGTAGCTTCGTATGGATGCCATAAATGCAAAATCGCTTGTAACCGATAGCTGAAGCGAGTTTATTGAGGCGACGGAGGTTCCGTTATAAGTAATCTCACCGAACAGATTGAAGCTGATTAATATTGCATCGTAAGTGAATGAATAGTAGTTGAATGAATCGCCTTGAAGGTCAAATATATTCTTCGGCAGGAAAGGATTGGAGAATTTCGAATTAAAATAGAGGAAGCCCGTCGTCAGAAAATCACCCAATGTATAATGAATCATTCCGCCCCAAAGTTTCTCTTCCGCTGCATCCTTTTTTGCGAGTTCACCTTCGGTACGGTGGAATCCGTCTTCCGGAGTAGAAAGAATTCCGCCGGTGAGTGAGTCGATGTTCGCATCGATTTTATTTTTCGAGTAGAAAGCAGAGATGATAAAATTATCAAACTTAACCGATGCCGCCAACCCGCGTAAAAATCTGTTCTCTGTTGCACTTGAATAGGGACGGACAATTTTTCCTCTTCGCTTTACCGGATATATTGCATCGGAACCTTTTGAAAAACCGTAGGGACTCCATAGCGCAAGCCCCTGCCCGAACTCTATCAGGTAATCGCTGATAACCAGCGTTTTAATTATGCCCAGGTCTCTTATCGCAAAGTGAATCGAGTAAAATTCATTCAACGATGTTTCACCGGCATCTTTTTCGGCTATATATCCGAACTGATAATGTTGTGAGTAACGCAGATATAACCTGTTGTAAACTTTCGGTTTGCTTCCTTCAAATTTATTTTCGATAAAACCTTTTCTCTGCTGAAGGTCGTTTGAAACCCTGCTGCGCATTATAAAATTCGTGTTACTTAAGATATTATCGAAACCGCCTTGCTCTCTCTGTTTTTCCGTTTCCTTTTCGGTAGGACGAATAACAGTTACAAAAGGAATCATCTTTTTTATTATATCGGAGCTTAAACCCTGCACGGCATTCAGTTCCTGCGGCGAGAAAAAATAACCGTAACGTTTACGGTGTTTAACAATTATTTGTGCGGTATGAAAAGTTACTCCCGGAATCTGCTGCAGGTCAGCCACGGTGGCTTTATTCAAATCGATCGGGTTGCGTTTTAACTGTTCCAGAATTTCAAACAGATTGGAATCATCCGATTGCCCGGTTGGTTCCTGCAAAACATCTTCCAGAACATCTTCGGTTTCTATATAACTTGAATCGGTTTGCGCCCGGGTAACTGCTGCTAAAAGCAAAATAAAAAATATTACCGCTATCGGTTTTGAAAATAACATCGTTATTCAATTCCCAGATGTTTCCTTATTGCCTCGTTGCGGCTTCCGTTTTTTCCGAAGCTGATTAATAGCCCTGCCTGGTGTGTTAATCCCAAATCCTGATGAGTGAACAGGGCGTAATCTAAGCTGATGATAGAGTAGTTAATCCCGATACCGGCAGAAAAGCGTGAAGGTTCGTTTGAAAAGCCCATACGCAGAGAGAGGTACTTAATAATTGAATACTCTACACCAAACTGAACCGACGGTTTGTAACGTATATCTTTTTCGGCTGCAAGATTAATGGTTAAGTTGCTTACCACATCATAACTGAACCCGGTTGAAAATATCATCGGTATCTGGTCATCTTCGTTTGCAACTGTTGCCCGGTTTAAATTCGAAATTGAAAATCCCCATCGTATTTCGTTTGTTAAATAAGCCAGTCCGCCGAAATTAATATAGAATGCACCGGTGTTACCGTAATTCTGAATAGAGAATGTATGATAGTTTACTGCAACACCTGCAAAAAATTTATTCTGATAGTTATAAGAGTAAGCAAGTGTAATTTTCGATTCGCGGTAAAGTTCGAATCCGTAAGTCATTCCGCCAATGGCAACCGAGCCGAAACCGAACGGTTCGAGATAAGCAACGTATCCGTTAGCCAATTCCGATAAACCGAACGGGGCAGGCGAGTAGTACAATCCGACTTCA
>JAJRSV010000182.1 GCA_024278655.1 Bacteroidota bacterium
AAATTTAAGCATTTGAATGGAAAGTCACCGTTGAAAATTGCAAAACCGCTTAACACTTTAACATATAATTTTCGTAGTCATGATTGGATAAATTTCTGTCGAAAATTAGGGCAACAGCCCCCAAAATGACTACGCTACCCTTGTAATATAAAAAGAATTTTTTTGGAAAGAGAAAAACACACAAATCTTCCACCGGAAGTTTTGGACAAAATCAGAGTAGTTTATGAAGATCCTATAGATATAGCTATGGATGATATTGACACGAATATGCTTGGGGAGGATTATCGTGAACTTATAAGCGACCTAACCGAAATAATTATAAGGTGGCATAATATGCCATTAATCTGTGATGATTTCGAAAATCACCACGATAGGCGCAAATGGAGAAAAGAACTCGAAGATGAGTACGGAGAAGGTTCTGATGAAGTAAAATTCGTTGAAACAAATAAATTAAGAAGAAATAATATACATCAAGTAATAGGTGCTATGTATCCATTATTGAAAACAGAATTATTTACAGATGAAGAAAGAGAAAAAATATCTGTCGAATTGAAAAAATTGGTTGATCTTTTAGAGGCAAGTGAAGATATTTTGGGTATTATAAAGCGTTTAGAAGTAGTTTCTTTGGAAGTTCTTGAGAGATTTGTATATCCCGGAGAGGATGCTGAATCTCTCGAGGGGAAAACAAGAAACAATACTCAAGAATCAATCGGAAGATTACTGGAACTTGAAAGAAAAAAAAGGTAAAATCAATTAAGAAAATTTTTACTAACTTACGTAAATGAATAAAGGATACCTTATTCTTGAAGACGGATCGAAATATGAAGGTAATTTTTTTGGCAAGGAAACCGAAAGTAACGGAGAAGTCGTTTTTAATACGGGGATGACGGGGTATCCTGAAAGCTTTACCGATCCGTCTTACGCAGGTCAAATTCTTACTTTAACTTTTCCTTTAATCGGGAATTACGGGGTTCCCGGGAACGAAAAAGACAGATATGGGATTAAGAAAAATTTTGAAAGTGATGATATCCATATTAAAGGTTTGATTGTTACCGAATACTGCAAAAAACCAAATCACTGGAATAAAAAACAGACACTCGATGCCTGGCTTAAAGAACATAATGTTCCCGCGCTATCGGAAATCGACACCAGAGCATTAACTCAAAAATTAAGAGAAAAAGGAACAATGCTTGGAAAAATTGTTCGTGATGTTTCATCGAATTTTAAATTTCATGATCCGAACAAAGATAATCTTGTAGCAAGTGTAAGTATAAAAAAACCGAAAATTTATAAAGGAGGAAAAAAGAAAGTCGTTTTAATAGATTGCGGATGTAAATTTAATATTTTAAGAAGTTTGTTGAAGAAAAACGTAACCGTAATAAGAGTTCCGTGGAATTACGATTTTTTTGAAACAAAAGAAAAATTCCACGGCATATTTATTTCAAACGGCCCCGGAGATCCGGGCATGCTAACTGAAACACATTCAATTTTAAAAAAAGCTATAAGATCAAACGTGCCGGTATTCGGGATATGCCTCGGAGCACAGCTCCTCGGCATTGCGGCCGGCGCAAAAACTTATAAACTGAAATATGGGCATCGCGCCCAAAACCAGCCATGTATGGAAATCAATTCGCGACGCTGTTTTATTACAGCACAAAACCATGGATTCGCCATTAGAAAAAACTCACTTCCACGAGGCTGGGAAACATGGTTCGTTAACGCAAACGACAAAACAGTGGAAGGGATAAAACATAAAACAAAACCTGTAAGCGCCGTTCAATTTCATCCCGAAGCCACTCCGGGACCAACCGACACAAACTACCTTATAGATGAATTTATAAAATCTTTATAAAAACATATTCGTTTTTTCTTTATATTTTTTGTACTCGGGAAAAATCATTTCGAGTATTTGTTCTTCAATAATAGCTTTCCAATAAATCAGGGGCATCATTAAAACAACAAACATTATTATCCTTGAATCAGTTAGAATAAGACCGGAAGCAACCCCGCACGCCAAATATGAAACATAAAGGGGATGCCTTACATAAGCATAAGGCCCGTGAGTAATTAGTTTGTGTCGATCACGCAAAAGATAGCCGCTCCAGGTCCAGTTACTTCCAAGCGTAATGCGCGCGACAATAAAAAATATGGCCGCCGCGATAAATAAATACACCCCCATTGAAACAAAAAAGAATCTTGAAACATCGGTAAAATCATCAAAAGACGGATAATAAACCCGTGATGAAAGCAGGGCTGCAATAATTATATAAACAGCCGAAATCCCCCTGACAATCCACCTTTCTTTGTGAATTTTTTTACCTTCCAATGAATACAATCCACCTCCAACTCTATAAAGTTTTAAATGGGTTATCGAAAGTGTCATTAATATGACAGTCCACCCAATTACTACAATTGTCCATTCAACGTTCGACATAAAAATTTTTAAATATTAGTATTTTTAACATACTCGCGAAAATGATAACAAGGAATTTTAAGTTTCGCAAAATCAAGATTACAAAACAGCGATACCCCGTTTTTGATCCACAAAAAAACCCCACCGTTTAAGGTGGGGTAGAAATCTTATCAACTACAATTTTGTTTTGATATGTAGTTCAAGATTTGTTTTTGTTTTACGCGCGACGAGTGCTTTAATCTATTGCCCGGCTTTGGCTTAAGTTTTCAGTCTTGCCAGTGACCGCCTGTTTAATGTGAATCCTCAAGTACTTTTTAAAGCTGCAAGGGAGACACCAGGCCGGGGAGGTGAGCGGAAGAAAAAGAGTCACTTTATGCTTCCATCACCGAGCAGAGAAGGAGAGAGGAAGAAATTTGAAATAATACAAAATTCTTCACCTCATCTTTTTCTGCTTTTTTTATTTTTGTTTAAAATTTTATTTTTAATTTTTAAGTTTCAGATCATTGTAAAAAATCCAAATAAAATTGTCAAAATATTAGAGTAGACGTTTGTAAAAAATATTAGATAATCACATTCGACCAAAATGATCAAAAAGGGTAAGATGAGATCATGTATATAGCACTGGACATAGAAACAACAGGATTTAATACAGAGCGCGACGATATTATTGAAATTGGCGCTACGCTTTTTGATAAAGAAAAAATTATTGATTCATATAGCTCATTAATTCATACAGATAAATTATTACCTCCGTTAATAACCCATATAACCGGCATAACAGATAAAGACCTTGTTGATGCTCCGACGCTTAATGAAATAAGGACCACGCTAATTGAATTCGTTGGCGATTATCCGATTGTTGGGCACAACATTGATTTCGATTTAAACTTTTTAGAAGCAAAAGGCCTTACTTTCCGCAATCCGGGATATGACACTTTGCCTCTTACCGGCATTTTAATTCCCGGACTTCCCTCGTATAGCCTGGAAATGATTACAAAGAGACTTGATATTGAGCATAAAGATAAGCATCGCGCCCTTGATGACGCAATTGCCAGTGCAAAGCTCTTTCAAATCCTTATTAAAAAAATTAATGAAATTGATCAGGATACGCTTGAAGAAATAAAATTATTACTCGAAAAATCAAAATGGCCTCTTAAAGATCTCTTTTTCAAAGCTCATTCTGAAACGCGTGTCACAGATCATAAACAAAAAGAATCAAAGCAGGAAGAAAAAATCAGACTTAAATTTGATAAAGACCATATTCTTTCTTTCTACAACGAGGATGGGCCTTTAAGCAAGTGCGAGCATGAATACGAAGTGAGAAGGCCGCAAATAAAAATGACGGAAAAAATAATCAAAGCGTTTGAAGAAGAACATAATCTTTTATGTGAGGCCGGAACGGGAACGGGGAAATCAATCGCTTATCTTTTACCCTCAATATTCATTGCCAGATCTAAAAACGAGAAGGTCGTAATCGCCACGCATACAAAAAATCTTCAAGATCAATTATTTCAAAAAGACATTCCTGTCTTAAAAAAAGTTCTAAAAAAAGAAGGTAAGTTTGACGCCGCTGTTTTGAAAGGAAGAGGAAATTATCTTTCAGGTGAACGCTTAAATGAATTTAAACAAAAGTCGTTTTTTCTGGATCACGAAATAACGCTTTTAATAAAGATTCTTTTGTGGCTGCCAACCACAACTGCGGGCGACAAAGAGGAACTTTCTTTGCAGGGACGCGAATATTTTGCATGGAATGATATAAGTTGCGATCCAATTAGATGTCCGCATCATGATGAAAAATACAGTAACAGTTGTTTTTTGGCTAAGGCTCGCGAGCGTGCTCAAAATGCAGACATCATTATTACAAACCACGCACTTTTACTTACTGAAACAATAACTCCAAGCCCCATACTCCCGGATCATCAATATCTTGTTATTGATGAGGCTCATCACCTTGAAGAAGAAGCTACCAGGGCGATGACGATAAATTTAACTAATGAACTTTTAGAGCATCCCGTAAAAATACTAAAAGACTTGATGCGTAAAAATTTAGATTTTGTAAACAAGCTTGATCAATTCAGCGCGAAAATCGATTTGTTTTTTGGGCTGCTTGGAATCTTTTTTGAAAAAGAAGTTCGGTATCGCGAGTATGCCAATCAGATTATTATTAATGAAAATCACAAACAAAGCATTGAATGGAACAAAATAACCGGCGTGGCCGAGAATCTTGTTCTCCAAGGCGAACAAATAATGAAAGAGCTGCATGAATTTGAAGAAGATGATGACAGGTTGTCTAAAGAAATCGCCGGACTGCATGAAGTTTTAAATAGTATTACATTTGTAATTCTGGAAGATGGTCATTCGGATATAACCCGATACGTTACCTGGATATTTCAAAAATACGATGGCTCTCTTGGCATTAAATCTTCTCCGCTTCATATTGGAGAACACGTTAAAGAAACTCTCTTTCATGAAAACAAAAGCACAATAATGACCTCGGCGACCTTAACGACCGAACAATCATTCTCGTTTATAAGAACCCAATTGTCTTTGGATGAATCGTGGGAAGAGATAATTTTGGATTCTCACTTTTGCTATGCGGATCAGGTGAAGATAGTTCTCTACGAACATTTAAAAGAACCTGCATCATCAGGCTATTTTGAGCAAAGTTCAGACATCATTCTCAACACCGCTCTTGAAAATCGCGGAAGAATGCTTGTTTTATTCACTTCTAAAAAAGCGATTGAGGCAACCTACATGAAGCTGGTTACACCTCTTAAAGAAAAAGGAATTACAATTTTGGGACAAAATCTATCAGGAGGAAGAAACAAAATAATCGAACTATTTAAACAAGATCCGGAAAATACAATTATTTTCGGAACTAACAGTTTTTGGGAGGGAGTTGATATAAAAGGAGAAGCTTTAAATTGTGTTGTTATTCAAAAACTCCCCTTTGATCCGCCAAGCGACCCTATTCATAGCGCAAGGGCGTCTCTATATGAAAATCCATTTAATGATTATCAGGTCCCCCGAGCCGTTTTAAGATTCAAACAAGGTTTTGGTAGATTGATCCGTTCGTCCAAAGATAGCGGGAAAGTAATCATTCTCGATTCCAGAATTATTAGTAAACCGTATGGAGCAGCCTTTATAAATTCTCTTCCGTCCGGGATTGAAATTGAAAGATCAAATGCTTAAGTTCAACATTTCTCTTGCGCCCTGTCAAGTCGTTTTAGGTAATCTTTATTAAATATCTCGCTCTAAGTATTGACTTTTTTGCTGCCAAAAACTAATATCTCCGCGAAAAAATTACTTACCTTATATAAATTATGACAAACGACCCGGTTCAAACTATTAAAGATCAGGAGGCTTTAGCTCAAAAGCAAATCGCTGATTTTTCGCAAGAAAACAAGAAAAAACAAGATAACCACCGTATAGAAAAAGAGAAAGAGTTACAACAATACAAAGAAGAACTGCAAAAAAAAGGGCAAGACTTTCTTGAACAAGCAAAACAAGATGCGAAAAAAAATTTTAGAGACATAAGCGAAGAAGAAGAACGGAACAAAAATTCAATTGTATCGCAGGCTGAAAGCAAGAAAAACGAGGCGGTCAAATATATCGTCTCATATTTTGAAAAACATCTTGTTAAATAATTTAACCTTATAAAAAGAGTGCTATGGCAGTAATATCAATGCAAAAAATCAGGCTTATCGCCTTTACCGAGCGGCGGCAAAAATTACTGGATACTCTTCAGGAACAGGGAGTTATGGAAATAACCGAAATTGTAGATGAATCGGCAAACCAGGAGGATATGCAAATTCTGTCACCCGACAAATTGGAAGCGGCTCATAACGCGGAGCTTAATATTGCAAATATTGATTTCGCTCTTAAATTAATCAAGCCGTTTGCAAAACAACGAAATCTTATAGAGGGTCCTCTCGTTTTAACTTCTGAAGAAGTACGAAATAAAGCAAAAGAATTTGATTTCGACAGCATCGTTAAAAAATGTCGTAAAATTGAAGAAGTTATTGTTGCTCTTAAAAACGAATATACCGCACTCGATACGCTTCAATTGGAACTTGGGCCGTGGCAAAGTCTTTCAATTCAACTTAATAATATTGGTGAAACAGATAGAACAAAGACTGTTCCTGGAATAATCCAAAAAACTGATTTTGCGGAATTTAAAAAAGAAATTGAGGCAATTTCTCCTCTTTTTAATATGGAGGTTGTACAAGAAAGTGAAAGTACGACTTACGTGGCTTTAACATATGCCAAAGAGTTGGAAGCCGATGTTAAAGAAGTAATGATGAAACATAAATTCAGCGAAGTGGAACTCCCGTTAAAAGAACATGATGTCGGGGAGGAACTGAAAGAAATCAAAACGCGAAAATCTGAAATTGAAAAGGAGCTGGCTATTCAGGACGAAGAGCTAAAAATTCTTGCCAGAAATAACGATGATTTGCAAATCGTTCACGATTATTATATCTGGGAGCGAGACAGAATTTATGCAGACCAAAAAGCATTAAATACACAGTACAGTTTTACCCTGGAAGGATGGGTTCCGATTAGAAACATAGAAAAGCTCAAAGGAAAGCTGGAAAAAGTTACAAATGCATTTGAAATTTTTAAAATTAAACCGGCCGAAGGGCAACAAGCTCCCGTTGCAATCAGAAACAAGGGGGTTATGGGAGCGTTTGAGGCTGTAACCAATATTTATGGGCTCCCATTGCCAAATGAAATCGACCCGACGCCTTTTCTGGCCGGATTTTTTATTGTTTTCTTTGGACTTTGTTTAACAGATGCCGGATATGGAATTGTTCTGTTCACGGTTTGCGCGCTTGCGCTTAAATTTTTAAAACTGCCGGATGGAATGAAAAAACTGGTCAAATTAATAATGTTTGGAGGAATTATAACCTTTATATTGGGGGCGCTGTTCGGGGGGTGGTTTGGAATGACTGTAGATCAGGCTCCGGGATTTCTTACATACGTAAACGAAGCCGGAGAAAAAGCGTTTAGATGGCAAGTAATAACTCCAGCTAAAGGAACCGGGCCGTTGATGTTTTTGATTCTTGCGGCAATTCTTGGGTACATTCAGGTTTTATTTGGAATTTTAATCGACGGATTTTGGAAAATAAAACAAAAACAATATATTGATGCCGCACTTGATAGTTTTCTTTGGTTTTACTTTTTAGTAATTATGGGACTATTCGGATTAAGCAAAGGAGGGATCTTCTTTGCCGAATACAGTACGGTAATTACTTATTTAGTTTACGCCGGGGTAATCACTCTTATTCTTACGCAAGGAAGAAAGCAAAAAAATATTATTCTTAAATTCTTAACCGGTGTTCTTTCTCTGTACGGCCTGGTTGGATATTTCGCGGACGTACTTTCATATTCACGTCTTATGGCTCTGGGTCTTGGAACCGGAATTATCGGGTTCGCTTTCAACACCATAGGTGGACTTGTAAGCGGAATCCCGTTTGTTGGAATTATATTTGGAATCATTGTGATTATAATCGGACACTTGCTTAATATTGCAATCTCAACGCTTGGAGCTTACATCCACTCAAGTCGTCTCCAATTCGTTGAATTCTTTGGTAAATTTATGGAAGGTGGAGGAAAAACTTTCAAGCCGCTTCAAAAGACCGGGAAATATATACTTATTAAAAATTAATTATCATTACCATTAATCATTAACCATTAAAACATATGTTTGAAATCAACACGGGAGTTGCTCTTGCAGTGCTCGGCGCAGCAATAGCGGCGGCTCTGGGAGGAATCGGATCAAGTATCGGGGTTGGGCTTGCCGGCCAATCTGGAACCGGCGTAATTAGTGAAAAGCCTGAACTCTTCGGGAAAATCCTTCTTTTGCAGGCTCTTCCTGGAACACAAGGCATCTACGGGTTCCTGGGAGCTCTTCTAATTCTAATTCAAATTGGACTTATTGGAGGATCTGCAACCACAATTGATATCTCAACCGGATGGCAGTTTTTCGGAGCCGGAATACCCGTAGGACTTGCCGGTCTTTTTTCCGGTATTCATCAGGGTAAAGTATCGGCTGCGGGTCTTAACGCAATAGCAAAAGACTCAACGAATACCGGTAAAGCGGTTATCATGTCGGCGATGGTAGAAACATACGCGGTACTTGGACTTTTAGTTTCAGTACTTCTTATTTTTGGAATTAAAGTTGGATAATTAGTTGTTTCCTGTGTAGTCTCCTGATCTTAAAAAAGCAGGAGGTTACCAGAAAATAATGAATTAACCCATAAAAAATGGCACTCTCGGATATCCTTGAACAAATTAAAAAGGAAACTCAAGAAAAATTAGATACGCTCAAAAAAGAGCATGAACAGGTTATTCAAAAAATCGATGCTGAATTTGAAAAACTAAAAAAAACTGCCGAACAAGATATGGAAGAAAAGGTATCTGTAAATTCTAAAAAGATACGCAACAAAATGATCACTTTGGCTAAAATGGAAGCTAAAAATAAACTTTTAAAAGAAAAACGGGAAATTATGGACGCGGTTTTCAAAGAAGCGCTGGAAGTTCTTGTTTCATCAAGTGATTACCAAAAACTTTTAACAGAGCTTCTTAAACATTCTTCTGTTAAAGGAGATTCGATAAAAATTGTACCGGCAAAAGGGAAAGAATCAGACACCAAAGCTGCTCTTGCGGCTTCCGGAAAATCATACGAACTGGATGATAAAAGTGCAGATATTAAAGGTGGATTCATTCTAAAATCTGACAAGATTGAGATTGATAATTCATTTGAGGCGATTTTATTCAAACAGCTTCGTGACGATCTTGAATTGGAAGTTGCAAAAAATTTATTCTCAGCTTAAATCTTAACGACTAATTATAACCAATGGATAATACAGCATTCGCACAATCGGTTTCATGGATAAGAGTGCTCGAAACAAAGCTCTTAAACGACAACGAGCTGGAACGAATGGTCCTGGCAAAAGATGCTCGCGATGCATACAAAATTTTAAATGAAACAGATTACTCAACCCATATCGGCGATATTGAAAGTGTTGAAAGCTTTCAGGAAGTGATTAATGCCGGACTTAAAGATACCAAAGAACTTATCGCTCGAATCGTTCCGTATAATTGGGTGTTTAACATTCTGTGGCTAAGATACGATTTCCACAACATGAAAGTTCTTCTTAAAGCAAAAAACTCAAATAAAGAACTTGAATAAGTAAAAGAATATTTGTTTGGATTTGGAGCAATTAAAATCGAATCACTTAAAAAATACATTTTTGATGGTGAAGACACGGGATTCGGTCTTGATGAAGAATTGGAGAAATACATTAAAGAAAGTATCAAAATCGCCCAAGCAGACTTCAACAAGGATGAAGATCCACAAATGATAGATATCGTTCTTGATAAAAGATTCTGCAAAATTATTAATGAGTTGGCTGTAAAAAGCGGAAATGAGTTTTTAATAACTCTTACAAAGAAATACATTGATCTTAAAAATATCGAACTTTTTTTAAGACTTAAAATTCAAAACAGAGAAGAAAATCTTTTAGAAAAAGGATTTGTTGCCCGCGGAACAATTGAAAAATACAAATTCCTTGATTCGTTCAAAAAAGACATCAACGATTTTACTGAAACCATGCGTCATACTGATTATGTGAACATTATTAGAGAGGCTGTAAAAGGATATGAAGAAGAAAAATCCTTCGTGAACCTGGATAAATTCTCATACAATCACTTAAATGATTATATTCAACGTGCAAAACGAATTGCGATTGGTCCCGAACCGGTATTTTCATATTTCTGGGCCAAAAAAAATAATGCGCTAATCATTCGAAGCATCATGGTTGGAAAACTCAACGATGTCGAACCGGAACAAATTAGAAAAATGATACGTAACTTGTATTAAACATGAATAAAAATTCAGAAAGCTACAAAATTGCAATTATAGGGAGTAAAGACCAGATTCTTGGGTTCAAGGCCCTGGGAATAACGGCAAAAGCGGTAAATAATGCCAATGAAGCCCGTGAAGCATTGTTCGATTTAAATAGCGAAATGGTTGAAGTAAAAGCAGGTGAAGGAAGAAAGAAATATGCAATTATTTTTATTCTTGAAGATCTTGCACTTAAAATTTCTCAGGATGATTATAAAAAACTGACAAAAGAAGCTCTCCCCGCCATTATCCCGATTCCCGGGATTAAGGGAACTTCCGGCCATGGCTTAAGTCGTATTAAAAAAATGGTTGAACAGGCCGTGGGTTCGGATATTTTCGGGTAGTTCCGCAATCAGCGCAACCTTGCTCTTCAAGGAGATGTCTCCTAAAAAAACAATTAAAAATTCATTCACATATAACTATTTAACTAACGTTGAAAATATGGAAAAACAAGGCACAATCATAAAGGTATCAGGACCCCTTGTCGTTGCTAAAGGAATGGCGGGTGCCAGAATGTACGAAGTGGTACGTGTTTCCGATAAAAAACTGATCGGGGAAATTATTGGAATCGAAGAAGATCAGGTTTCTATTCAGGTATACGAAGAAACCTCTGGAGTAGGCCCGGGGGAACCAGTATTCACAACCGGAGAAACAATGCAGGTTGAACTTGGCCCGGGACTTCTTCAATCAATTTATGACGGGATACAAAGACCTTTACCTCTTCTTGAAAAAGAAGCGGGAGCGTATATCACTCGCGGAATTGATGTTCCGGGACTGGATCGTAAAAAAACATGGGACTTCAATGCAAAAAAAAGTAGCGGAGAAACGGTAAAAGAAGGAGATATATTGGGAGAAGTCCAGGAAACATCGCTTATCAACCACAAAGTAATGGTACCTCCGGGGATTAACGGAACCATTAAAGATATTAAGAGCGGATCACACACTATCGAAGACACAATTGCAGTGATCACCGATGCAGACGGAGAAGATCATGAAATCTCAATGCTACAAAAATGGTCAATTCGTCGTCCAAGACCGGTAAGCGAAAAATCCATTCCAAGCAAACCGCTTGTATCGGGAACCAGAATTTTAGATACTCTTTTCCCACTCGCGAAAGGTGGAGCGGGATGTATTCCGGGACCGTTCGGAGCAGGAAAAACCGTTACGCAGCAGACACTTGCAAAATACTGTGACGCGGAAATTATCGTTTACATCGGATGCGGCGAACGCGGAAACGAAATGACGGACGTACTTATGGAATTTCCGGAACTGGAAGATCCGAATACCGGAGAAAAACTCATGAAACGTACCGTGATGGTAGCGAACACTTCAAACATGCCGGTAGCGGCTCGTGAAGCTTCCATCTATACCGGAGTAACAATCGCGGAATATTATCGTGATATGGGATACGATGTAGCGCTTATGGCTGACTCAACGTCTCGTTGGGCGGAAGCGTTGCGTGAAATGTCCGGACGTCTTGAAGAGATGCCGGGTGAAGAAGGGTATCCTGCTTACCTGGGTTCAAGAACCGCTCAGTTCTACGAAAGATCCGGTGTTGTTAAATGCCTCGGGTCAGATAACCGTTTAGGAAGTCTTACACTTATTGGAGCAGTATCTCCTCCGGGAGGAGACCTTTCGGAACCTGTAACTCAAAACACTCTGCGTGTGACTAAAGTATTCTGGGGGCTGGATGCCAAGCTTGCTTATCGCCGTCACTTCCCGGCTATTAACTGGCTTACTTCTTACACACTTTATACAGACAACATTAAAGATTATTGGAAAAACGAAATTGCTGAAGATTACGGCGACATTAGAACTCAAGCAATGGGTATTCTACAAGAAGAAGCCAAGCTTGAAGAAATCGTACGTCTTGTAGGTATGGACGCCCTTTCCCCAAAAGAACGTCTTACTCTTGAAACAGCTAAATCTATTAGAGAAGATTTTTTATTCCAGAATGCATTCGACAAGGTTGATGCTTATACACCACTTAAGAAGCAATACTGGATGCTTAAATCAATTATGAATGTTTATAATCAAGCTTTTAAAGTGATTGATCAGGAAGATTTCAATTTTGATGACTTATTGGCTCTGCCTGTTATGGAAAGAGTTGCTAAATGTAAAAATATCGACCCTGATAAAGAAGAAGAATTTACAAAACTTTGGGAAGATACCGAACGTGAAATTATGGAACTTCAAAAAGTATAAACAGAGAGCTTTACTCTCACCCATCTTAATATAATATTTAAAGCAAATTAACCTTACCAAGCAATGCAGAAAGAATATAAAACAATTAAATCTATTGCCGGACCACTCGTGATGATTGGAGGTGTCGAAAATGTTACTTACGAAGAAATCGTGGAAGTAACAACTGCATCGGGAGAATCTCGAATGGGTAAAGTGCTTGAAGCACGTGAAGGAATGGCAGTGGTACAGATGTTCGAAAACACCCAGGGCGTTGGTGCCAAAGGGTCTAAAGCCAGATTCTTGGGGCAAACACTCCACATTGGTGTTTCCAAAGACATGTTGGGTCGTATCTTTGATGGACTAGGACGCCCAATTGATAGCAGTGCTGAAATCATTCCGGAAAAGAAACTTGACATTAACGGGAACCCGTTAAACCCATATGCGCGTGACTACCCGAACGATTTTTATCAAACGGGAATTTCAACAATTGATTGTATGAATACACTGGTGCGAGGACAAAAACTGCCCATCTTCTCGGGTGCCGGTCTTCCGCATGCTCGTATTGCCGCGCAAATTGCTCGTCAGGCAAAAGTAATTAAAGTTGATGATGAAGGAAATATTAAAGAAAGCGCGGAAGCGGATGAAAATTTCGCGGTAGTGTTTGCGGCAATGGGAGTAACGTTTGAGGAAGCGGAATACTTCACAAACGAATTTAAGAAAACGGGTGCTATCGAGCGCAGCGTACTTTTCATCAACACTGCCGACGATCCGGTGGTTGAACGTATCGCGACTCCGCGTATGGCACTTACAACAGCGGAATATCTCGCATTTGAAAAAAACATGCACGTACTTGTAATTCTTACTGACCTTACAAATTATTGTGAAGCTCTACGTGAAGTATCAGCAGCACGTAAAGAGGTTCCGGGACGTCGCGGTTATCCGGGTTACCTTTATACCGATCTCGCGACTCTATACGAACGAGCGGGACGTGTAAAAGGTAAAGACGGGTCAATTACACAAATCCCGATTCTAACTATGCCGGAAGATGATATTACTCATCCGATTCCGGATCTTACAGGATATATTACCGAAGGACAGATTGTACTTGCACGTGATCTCCACTCGCAGGGTATTTATCCAAACATCAACGTGCTACCTTCACTTTCTCGTTTGAAAGATAAAGGTATCGGACCCGGGAAAACACGTGAAGATCACTCGGGTGTGATGAACCAGCTCTTTGCTGCTTACGCTCGCGGTAAAGAAGTACGAGAATTGGCTGTAATCCTGGGTGAGGCTGCGCTTTCTGACACAGATCTTAAGTTCTTAAAATTTGCAAACCGATTTGAAGACACTTATGTTCGTCAGGATGAAAATGAAGACAGGGACATTATCAAATCTCTTACAATGGGATGGGAACTGCTTAAAATTCTTCCCGAATCCGAGCTAAAACGCGTTAAACCTGAACACATCGATAAATACATGGGAACAAAACCTGCCGAAGAAGAAAAGGCAGAGTATTCATCATAGCGATGTGATTCCATCCTGGCGATGCGGCATCGCTCAAGCAGCATCACACCACTAGATAAACACTCACCAAGAAAATAATAATTATATAAACTTATGGCTAAATTAAATGTCAATCCGACCCGAATGGAACTTTTGAACCTTAAAAAGCAGATTAAAACTGCTGAGCGGGGTCATAAGCTGCTTAGAGACAAACAAGATGGATTGATGAAGAAATTTATGGAAATTATTCGTGAAGC
>JAJRSV010000183.1 GCA_024278655.1 Bacteroidota bacterium
CAGCAGGAGCAGATTGAGCTTTATCCTTTTCAATCTGTTCCAAAGCAGCTTTGTTCAGCTTTATTGTAAGCGTTCGAAGGATGTTGTCATCCAATTTAAAAACTCTTTCGAGTTTGGATAAAACAGCAGGCGGGGCATTATAACGAAAGATGGCATAGTAACCTATCTTGTTCTTCTTAACCAGATACGCCAGTCTTTTTCTTCCCCAGTCTTCAAAGTCTATTATCTCGCCACCGTTTTTTGTAATTATATCTTTTATGCGCGAAATAATAGATTGTATTTGTTCGTCTTCCAATGCTGCATTCATTAATACAGCACTTTCATACACTCGATTACTCATATATATCTTTTACCTCCCTATGGACTAATGGTTCTTATTTTCAAATATTAAATAAGAACAGGGTCTATAAATATTTGCTATTTAGAAAAACAAATTTATTTAATTATTGGTGCAATAACAAGTGAAACCACACTCATCAGCTTTATTAAAATATTCAGCGACGGACCTGAAGTATCCTTAAACGGATCGCCTACGGTATCGCCCACAACAGCGGCTTTATGCGGTTCTGAACCCTTACCGTACTTTACGCCGTTAATTTCCACGCCTTCTTCAATCATCTTTTTAGCATTGTCCCATGCGCCGCCGGCATTCGACTGAAAGATAGCCATTAAAACGCCCGAGGCGGTAACGCCCGCAAGCAATCCGCCAAGCATTTCGGCACCGCCGAAATATCCGACGATTACAGGAGTAAGCACTGCCAGCAATCCGGGAATAACCATTTTCTTAATTGCCGCTTTGGTCGAAATATCAACACACTTTCCGTATTCTGCTTTGCCGTCTGCGGCATCAAAAGTTTTTTTATCTTCATCGCTCCAATCTGCCTGGTCTTTACCTTCATTCTTTTTCATAACAGCCAAAGCTGCATTTAATGCAGGAATTGTTTTGAACTGTCTTCTTACCTCTTCAATCATCGACATGGCAGCTTTGCCAACAGCACTCATCGAAAGAGCGGAGAAAAGGTAAGGAAGCATAGCACCGAATAACAGCCCTGCCATAACCGGGGCTTTGGAAACATCTATCGAACGGATGTTAGCGGCGGTCATAAATGCACCGAACAATGCCAATGCAGTTAAAGCAGCCGAACCTATTGCAAAACCTTTACCGATTGCAGCGGTTGTGTTACCAACAGCATCAAGCTTATCGGTTCTTTTACGAACATCTTTCGGAAGATCGCCCATTTCGGCAATGCCGCCAGCGTTATCCGATATAGGTCCGTAAGCATCAACAGCTAACTGAATACCGGTATTCGATAACATACCTACAGCGGCAATTGCAATTCCGTATAAACCGCCGAGTGAAAACGCACCGATGATTGCAACGGCTAAAATTATAATGGGAATAGCGGTTGACATCATACCGGATGAGAGACCTGCAATAATGTTTGTAGCACTTCCTGTAAGTGACTGGCGTACAATTCCCAACACCGGTTTCTTACCTGTTCCCGTAAAGAACTCGGTAACAACACCAATAAGAACACCGGCTACCAGACCGATGATAGTTGCGAAAAAGATTCCGAGCGAAGTAATGGTATATTCGTGTCCGTATAACGGATCGTCGAAAACCCATTTCGAAGGAAGCATATAATCGATAATAAAGTAAGTTGCAATAATCATAAGGAATGAAGAACCGAACTCACCCATATTCAAAGCTTTCTGCGGGTCACCGCCTTCTTTGGTTCTAACAAAGAAGGTTCCGATGAACGACATAACAATTCCCACACCGGCAATAACCAGGGGCAGTAAAACAGCACCTAATCCGTTAAACTTTGTAAACTCTGTAAGTCCGAAATAAGCTGCACCAAGTACCATTGTTCCAACAATAGAACCGACATAAGACTCGAACAAATCGGCACCCATACCTGCAACGTCGCCAACATTATCACCAACGTTATCGGCGATAGTAGCGGGATTCAAAGGATGATCTTCGGGAATGCCTGCTTCAACCTTACCGACTAAATCTGCGCCTACGTCGGCAGCTTTCGTGTAAATTCCGCCACCCACACGGGCAAACAACGCAATTGAAGAAGCACCGAATGAGAACCCTGTAATTATAGTGATTACCCTGTTCAAATCGGCTGCGGAATCAACTCCGAATGAGTTTGCGTAAACGATAAACAAAACACTTAAACCTAAAACTCCTAAACCTACAACACCCATTCCCATAACCGAGCCGCCTGCAAAAGCAATCTCCAAAGCTTTACCTAAGCTTTCACGTGCGGCATTAGTGGTTCGTACATTAGCTTTAGTAGCAACGCGCATTCCTATAAAACCAGCAAGCGCCGAACATAAAGCACCAACCAGAAATGAAATTGCAATAACAGGCGATGAGGTTTCGGTGTTAGCCGAAACTGCCAGAAGAATGGCAACCGATACCACGAAAATTGAAAGTACTCTGTATTCGGCTTTGAGGAATGCCATCGCACCTTCGGCAATATAGCCCGAAATTCTTATCATTCTGTCGGTACCGGCATCCTGCTTGTTAACCCAGGACGACTTCCAAAATGTATAGAGCAGTCCTAACACTCCGAACAACGGTATGATGTAAACTAAAGTTCCCATAAATTCTCCAATTACAAGTTAGTTACTATTTAATGAATTTGATGATTGACTTTCTTTACCGAGTTTGCTGTTTTCGTTAAGCATCTCTTCAACTCCGCCTGTAATAAACGCCTCGATTAAAGCGGCGGAAGTTTTAAATGTTCCGGATAGAAGTTTCATTTCGTCCTCACTGAAATCCGAAAGAACATAGTCCGAAAGTTCACCATCTTTAAAATTATTACCAATTCCTATTCTTAATCTCGGAAATTGATTTGAGTTTAAATGATAAATAATCGAAGCGAGACCGTTATGACCACCGTCGCCGCCCGATTTTCTTACTCTTATTTTTCCCGTATCGATGTTTACGTCATCACAAACAACCAGCAAATCGTGCAGGTTAACGTTGTAAGTTTCCACCAAATGCAGCGCTGCCACACCCGAGTTATTTACATAAGTTGTTGGTTTAACAAGGCAAAATTCGGAATTGTTAATTTTGCCCCGGGCAAGGTAATAATCGCCTTTCGAAGGTTGAAACCGGAGCGATTTCAAATTTGCAAAATAGTCTAAAATCAGAAAACCAGCGTTATGGCGGTTACGCTGGTATCTTGTTCCCGGATTACCTATTCCCAAAACAGCTCGCACTTAAGTTTATTATTCTTCTTTTTTATCTTCTGCAGATTCTTTACCCTTTTCAATAACCTCCGGCTCTTTGGCTTCTTCACCTTCAAGCAACTCTTCGGTCGGCTCTTCCTCTTTCTCAACCTTCGGATGTACTACCGAAACAACTATTGTATCCTCGGGATTAAGAATTTTAATATTTTCGAAGTTGAGATCTTTTACGTGAACCGAATCGCCAACATTAAGGTTACTGATATCAATTTCGAGATGCTGAGGTATGTCTTTGGGCAAACATTCAATTTCAACTTTGTGAAGTGCATGCTGAAGCAGTCCGCCTTCTCTTACTCCTACCGAAGTTCCGACCAACTGAATAGGAACCTCGAGCTGAAAAGTTTCGCCTTGTTTAAGACCCATCAAATCGACATGAATTATTTCATCGGTAACCGGATCGAACTGAACGTCTTTCAATACACATTCAAATTCTCCGTTGTCTTCTACTTTAAGCAGAATTAAATGCGTGGCAGAAGAATAAACCAGCGGCTGTATTGCAGCTTTGGGAACTTCAATCGGAATCGGTTCATCGTGCCTCGAATAGTAAACGCCGGGCACCTTTCCCTGATTTCTTAAAAGATTTCGGCTTCTTTTACCAAAGTTTTTTCTTGCCTGTGCTTCTAATGCAACTGTTTCCATTTCTACTCCTGGTGTATATTATCCTTTATCAATATTAAAAAGTGAACTTATTGATTCGTTATTAAAAGTTCTACGGATAGCTTCGGCAAACAAATCGGCAGCGGAAATAACTTTAATTTTTCTGCCGAGCTGCTTATTGCTTAAGTCAATTGTATCCGTAACAAAAATTTTCTTTATATCAGAATCTTCAATCCTTTTAATCGCCTCGCCCGAAAACAACGGGTGAGTAACCGCGCCGTAAATATCGCGTGCGCCGTTCTTTTTTAATGCAGCAATTGCGCTAACAAACGTTCCGGCGGTGTCAATCAAATCATCAACAATCAGCACATCTTTTCCTTCAACGTCGCCGATGATGTGCATTACTTCCGCCTGGTTTTGTTTCGGTCTTCTTTTATCGATTACAACCAAACCGCAATCGAGCAGTTTAGCGTAAGCTCTTGCAATTTTAATTCCGCCAACATCCGGCGAAACAATAACAAGATTCTCCTTCAGATGATCGAACTGACCGCGAAAAATAGAAGAACCGTACAAATGATCAAAAGGAATATCAAAGAACCCCTGAATTTGTGCGGCGTGCAAATCCATAGTCATCACTCTGTCGGCACCCGCAACTGTAATAAGATTGGCTAACAACTTAGCCGTAATCGAAACTCTCGGTTGATCCTTTCTATCCTGCCGTGCATAACCGAAATAAGGAATAACAGCCGTAATTCTTTTAGCCGAAGCCCTTTTGGCTGCATCGAGCATTATCAGTAATTCCATTATGTTATCTGCCGGCGGGCAAGTGGATTGAATAATAAAAACTTCCAACCCACGAATATTTTCCTTATACTTTACCCAAATCTCACCGTCGCTGAACCTTTTTAAATCGATCGCGCCTAAGTGTTTTCCGATTCGGCTGGCAATTTTATTCGCCAGAGGAAGATTGGATCCTCCGGAGAATATGATATAATCGTTTGCTGCCATTTATCTTGGTAAAAGGACCATTTTATTTTAAAAACAGACAGTAAATATACTGAATCGGAATTCTTTAGTCAATAAAATGAATACTGCACCACGGCTCAGATTCGATATTTTTCGCATCTGTCCAAAATAAACGGGATTCTTTCTGATTCCTCTCTTTTGCCGGAACATTTTTTGTGCTGGCAGCTCTCAATTGAAAACAATGTGAGGTTCCATTTTTTTTATTGATCCTCTACGAGGATCTGTTGTATCCAGATTCTTTCTTTTTACAATAATTGGACATCTACGATGTCCTTCCCCGGGATATCCTTCCCAACGAAGTTATTTATATGCCATAAAATGTTTGTTGGTTTCAATTTGATTTCTTTGCCGGTTATTATCAGTGCCATTATGTTTTAGATAACCTCGTAGAGGTTAAATTATTGTAA
>JAJRSV010000184.1 GCA_024278655.1 Bacteroidota bacterium
ATAAAACTTTCTGAATTTATTTTCAGAATTGAAATTTGCCTTCAATAATTACTTTTATCAGAAGATAAGCATCCAGAGGAAATAATCCAAGATAAGAATTAAAGCAGCAGACATTACAAACGAGCGAATTGTTGCCTGCCCTACTCCTTCGGCGCCTCCCGAAGTATGAAAACCAATGTGACAGCCCAAAAGCGCAGTTATTAATCCGAATGTGACGGTTTTAACAAGCCCGCCGGTAAAATCGGAAAAAACGAAAAATTTCCTTACCGAGCCGAAAAACACATCGAAAGAGACCCCCATAAAATAATCTGAGACCACGTAAGCACCAGCTACTGCAATGGCATTTGCAAACACAACTAATATCGGCATCATTATAACCGAAGCAACCACGCGCGGCATTGCAAGGAACCGTACCGGCGGTATGCCCATAATTTCAAGTGCATCTATCTGTTCGGTTACTTTCATCGTACCGAGTTCTGCAGCAATCGATGCACCGACTCTACCTGCAATTACTATTCCCGTAAGAACCGGACCAAGCTCGGTGATTATTGCCCTGCTGGTTGTTCCGCCGAGTATCGACATTGGAGCCAAACCTTTTAGCTGATACGCCGCCTGCCATGCTGCAACGGCACCGGTAAACACTGCAATTATTAATACCAACGGAAGTGAATTAACACCGATATGCTCCATCTGAAACAGCAGGTTTCTTTTACTTTTAGGAATGAAGCGAAGGTTCTTGATTATCCCGCCAAGAAGGATGGAGACTTCTCCGAACTCCTGGAGAAAACTAATTGTTTTACGCCCGACTATTTCGAAAAATTTCAGCATACGGTACATATAGTTGATTTAAAAGTGCACTAATCTAATAATTTTATCAATAAGAATTAAAACGATTCAATGATGTTCCCGTTTCATTTAGTAAGTTATAAAAAACGAGATGAAGAAAATCGTTTTTATGCATTTGTAAATAAGCCAAAAAATCGCCGGATGATATTATCAAAATGTTCCACTAAAACCTTTGAAAATTGTGTTAAAATAATTGCAGGGATTCATTTTGATACATTGATTATATTCGCCACGATTGTTAAACAAAGCTTTGAAAACTATGCTTTATAACACAACGCAAATTACTGTTTCCTCTAATTCATTTAGAATTAAAAAGTTAGCGGAATGACTTTGCAACAAATGAAATTTTTATATGCCCGGATGAAGCCGGAAAAATTTTTAGCACCATTATTGTTAATACCGGAATAGGGTAACTCATTGAGGGCGAAACCCGGAGGGATGTTGCAAAACCGGGTTCGCCCGGTTTTGCGTTTTATGAAAGAAAAAACAATAAAAATAATAGACCAGGCACCGGTCGGTATAATTACATTTTCTGCCAACGGTGATATCGAGTATATCAATCAGAACGTCAGGAAATTAGGAATACTGTATCACATCGAACCGCCAGTATCTTCCGGTGATAATATCTTTTCGATTAATCTTTTCCCGGATGCAAATCTTCAAAAGGAAATTGAACAGGTTCTCGAAGGCATGCCGTTCGAAAAGGAGCTTAGCAGGATCACCATCGGTAACGGCAACCAGATTAGTCTTGTTGTTAAAGGCACACCTATTTACGAAAATGATAAGATTACCGGAGGTATGCTTTTAATAGAGGATATAAAAGTACTTACCGAAACCAAAGACCAGCTTGAAATTCAAACCGATTATATTGAAAAAGCAATTTACATCGCAAACGATGTTCTTATAGTAACCAACATAAAAGCCGATGTTAAGTTTGCTGCAGGCAGTGCACTTAAAAACCTGAACCTTGTAAACAAAGAGGTCGTCGGAAAAAATCTTGTGGAACTGTTCGAAGGTGATGCGCGCTCGATAATATCGGGACAGATTAAAGAAGTAATAAAACGTGAAAAGCCGGTTAAGTTTACTTTTGATGTTGGGAACAGTAAAAAACATTTAAGCTTTGAATGTAAAATAGAGCCCGTGCTGAGCAAACGCGGAACGCTACATCTTTTATTCTTCTTTTTCAACAACATAACAACCGAGGTAGAAGAAAAAACCCGCCTTACTAAAAAAGTAGATGAGCTTACTTATTACAAGTCGATTATTAACAATCTTAACGACGCTGTTTTTGCACTCGATAAAGATGGCAAAATAATCTTTTGGGATGACCAGTCAGAAAAGTTGTTCGGTTTGAAGAGAGCCGAAGTGATGGGGGAATTTTTCGGAAGCAAGATGGAACTTTTCGACAAACGCTTTTTCGATAGTATAAAGAGGGATCTTAAAAAAGAAAAAATCTGGAAAGTAAATCTTAACATCTTCGGTAACGAACAGCAAAAGGAAATTCTTGAAGCAAAGTTTTCGTACACAGATAGTAACGAAGACGAAATAGTTGTTATATGCAGCAGGATAACGAAAAGAGTAAAGGAAGAAGAAGAGTTAAAATCGACTAAAGAAGAGTTTAAGAGACTTGTAGAGCATACACAGGAACTAATCTGCAAGATTAATAACGAAGGTAAAATCACTTTTGCCAATCAAACTCTGCTAAACAAACTCGGATATAAAGAAGAAGAAATTATCGACAAGAATCTTAAAAGTCTCATTCTTCCCGAATATTTCGAACAGACTATTTTCGATATAAAGGCATTCGACAGAAACAAACCTACAGAACTTGAATTGCCGTTGGTATCGAAGTCGGGCGAAAATATACTTACCGACGCCGTCTTCGTACCTGATAAAACAAAGACAGGCATAATTAATTTTATGTGCTACTTTACCGAGGTAGCCGAAGAGGAACCGAAAGACGAAAAAGAATTTTTATATCCTTCGCTTTTCAAATCTTCATTGGACGGAATAGCGGTAGAAACCGACGGGAAAATTATTTTAGCTAACGATTCCTTTGCAAGAATTTTCGGATACGACAGCGGTGAGGAATTGTTCGACAAAGACCTGCTCGATCTTGTTTCGAACGACGACATACTTAAAGTTGCCGAATATTTCAGATTAAAAGAGCACGGCAAGAATGCACCAGACAGGTTTGAGTTTTTAGGTAAGAAACGGGATAACACTTATTTCTACACAGAGCTTTCTATTTCCACTTTCGAATCAAACGATAAAAATTACATTGTAATGGTTACCCGCGATATTACCGAACGCAAACGTGCACAAAAAGCAATACGCGAGTCGGAAGAGAAATACAGAAACATTACCGAAAATATAGACGACTTTCTGTATACGTTCGAGCGTTCGGGTAAACTTATGCGACCGCTTTTTTACACCGCGGCAGTTGAAAAGATAACCGGCTACAGTCAGGCAGATTTCCTCGGCGATTCGAAACTGTTCTTAAAAATAGTTCACCCCGACGATTTTGCAATAGTTAAAAAGAAACTTTCGAACCTGATGAAAAGCCAGATTCAAAACTCTGCGGAGATGGAATTCAGAATTATTAACAAGCAGGGTAACATTGTTTGGGTAAGGAATAAAGTAAACGTAATACGGAATGCATCGGGACAGATACAGAAAGTGTACGGACTTGTAAGTGATATCACCTTAAGCAAACGCGCAGAAGAAGAGTTGAGAAAATCCACAGAGAGTTTGATTAAACTAAACGAAACAAAAGACAGATTCCTTTCAATAATTTCGCACGATTTGAGAACACCGTTCAGTTCAATTCTCGGCTTTACCGATTTACTGGCAAACGACGAAGATTTAACCCCCGAAGAACGAAAGCAGTACGTAAAGTATATTCAGGATTCTTCCAAATCGATGTTGGCTCTTGTAAACTCACTGCTGGATTGGACAAGATTACAAACCGGAAGAATAAAATTCGAGCCGGAACGGGTAGATGCGGTAAAAATCATCGACAAGTCTATCAATGCACTTAAAGGCGCCGCTATGCAAAAGGGCGTTGAAATTTATTCGACCATTAAAAGCGGCAATTACGTTTTTGTCGATCAGAGTTTACTTACACAGGTGTTTAATAATCTTTTATCGAATGCAATTAAATTTTCATCCCCCGGCGATAAAGTTATCCTTTCGGTAAGACCTGCAGCTTCGTTACGGTTTTTGGAGTTCTCCGTTAAAGATACCGGCAGAGGAATAAAGGAAGAAAATCTTGATAAGCTATTTAAAGTCGATACAAAATTTACAACCGAAGGAACTGCCGGCGAAAAAGGAAGCGGATTAGGGCTTTCGTTGGTTAAAGAGATAATAGAAAAGCATGGCGGTATTATCTGGGCTGAAAGTGAATTCGGACGCGGAGCTACATTTAAGTTTACTCTGCCGATAGCTTCGGCAACAATTTTAATTGTTGATGAAAACAAAACAGACAGGGTTCTCTATTCGAAGATTCTTAATAACATCACTCCCGATTATACCGTAGAAGTTGCATCGGACGGAAAAGAGGCACTTGAAAAACTCAAGCTTTCTCCGCCGGCACTTTTAATCACGGAACACGATATGCCGGAAATGGATGGTTACACGTTAGTCCAGGAGTTGGTAAAAGCAGGACTTTTAGGCAAGCCGCCTGTAATCATTTTAAGCTCTCACATCGACAGGGCTACAATCCAGGCATACAACGATTTGGGTGTTGAATACGTATTCCAGAAACCGGTTAACTTACGAAGCTTTAAACAGGCAGTGGAAAAATCACTCCGTAAATCGTTAACAGGAAACGGACAGTGATAGGGAAGAAGGTTCTTGGTTCGTGGTTCTTAGTTCGTAGTTCGGGGTGCCTGGTTTTATTGGATAATAAAAGAAGCCGGTGCAAAGTGTCGCAGATTATCATACATCCCTCTCCTTAATTAAGGAGAGGGACACAGGGTGAGGTCCGCCGGAACAATCTAAAACGTTGTCACATTGGCAGCAATATCGAACTGAGAAACCGGCACTTGCGATAGTGCGATAGCAGGAACGGGGGCTATCAATTACGCTATTTTTTGAATATCGAACAACCATCAACCCTACCAAAGGCAGGCAGGGATTTTAGATTTTAGAAATTTTCCATCCTTTATCTATTTACTTCCTGCCCGCCGTAGCTAAACATCTCTAAAGTTACGTATAGTAAACTTCAGCGTAGGCGGGTTGTCTTTTATCTTTTGATTTGTGTAAGCGTCAGGTCGTTCCTACGGAACTTTTGGCTTTTGTGTTTTTCTTTCTGTCACGGCAGTTCCCTGCCGTGTTACAAATAGGTCGTCTCTAACGAGACTATTATAAAATCACAAATCTCAAAAAACAAAACTCAAACAATTTCCAATAAAAAATTACTAACTATCAAAACAAATATTATTGGAGAATAACGCCGTAGGCGTGGAATGTTGGTAGTAAAAAGGTATTGGATAATAAAGGGAAAACCCCGGCGGGGTGAAATGTTTTTGCCGAGAATACAGAAGTAAGAAGACGGGAGATAGAAGCTAAAACCTCTATAATGCAGCAGCGCAAGCGGTGATGCTTGCTTTCGCAACATTCCTAACATTCCTTTTGAATAATGAACACCCACCAACTATTTTAGATTTAAGAAGTTTTTATCTTTTGTCTTTTTACTTTTGTCTTTTATCTTGCACAATAGACCGTTCCGATGGAACTTTTGTTTTCTGTTTTTTTCACTCTGTTTCCAATAAAAAATTACTAACTATCAAAACAAATATTATCGAAGAATAACGCCGTAGGCGTGGAATGTTGGTAGTAAAAAGGTATAGGATAATAAAGGGAAAACCCCGGCGGGGTGAAATGTTTTTGCCGCAAGAAGTCAGGAGTGAGAAGTAAGAAGACAGGAGACAGAAGCTGACACCACGATAGTGTAGCAACGCAAGTGGGGACGCTTGCTTTCGCATTTTTGAATATCGAACATCCATCATCCATACCAAAGGCAGGCAGGGATTATAGATTTTAGAAGTTTTAATAATACAATAATGATAGATGAAAAATAAAAATGACACCGAAGGTGTCAAAAGTTTGTAGCAGAAAACGAAAAAT
>JAJRSV010000185.1 GCA_024278655.1 Bacteroidota bacterium
ATTCGAGTATTAGTCTCTCCGCCGTTTTCCTTCGGATTCCCGGAATTGCAATGATGCGGGAAACATCACCCGTTAAAATTGCTTCGCGCAAATCCTCGGTTTGTATGCCGGAGAGCAAACTTAAAGCTAACTTGGGTCCGATGCCGCTTATAGATATTAAAAGCTCGAACATTTCCTTTTCCGATTCGGAATGGAAGCCGAAGAGTGAAATGGAATCTTCTTTAACGTGAGTATGCACAAAAAGCGAAACGATTTCGCGATCTGAAATTTTTTCGAATGTGTTGATAGAAATGGAAAGTTTGTAACCAACGCCGTTTACATCGAGTAGTACTTCGGTTGGTTTCGATGAAATTATTTTGCCGCTTAAAAATCCAATCATCTTTTTATTCGCCAATCACTTTTTCGGGGAAAGCTTCAACAAACTGTTTCCAGTTCATGCTTTTTTTATCTGGGTTCTTCATTCTGAACGCATGGCAAAGCGCAATTGCAAGTGCATCGCTTTCGTCGGTTTTCATATTCTGCTGGTCGATAATCAACAAGGACTTTATCATAAAACTAACCTGCTCTTTAGATGCAGAACCTCTGCCGACAACCGATTTCTTTACCTCGCGCGGCGAATACTCGCTTGTGGGAAGTCCGTTATGAACTGCGGCAAGTATCGACACTCCTCTTGCGTAACCAATCTTCATTGCAGACTGAACGTTCTTTCCGTAGAAAGCAGTCTCTATTGCAAACTCATCCGGTTTATAAGTTTTTATGAGTTTATCCACTTCGTCGTAAATAATTTTTAATCTTTCAGGAATCGGTTTTGAAGACGGGAGCCGGATTATACCGCTTATAACTCTCGAGTAAGTATTCTTTTCGAAATTAATAATCCCGAAACCTGTTATGTTCGTTCCGGGATCTACGCCGAGTATAATCATGTTTCATACTGCCTGCAAAATGCAAGCGTGCTCAAGCTTGTTGTTGAATTAAATCTTCGTCGAAGTCTGCATTGGAATAAACGTTCTGAACATCATCGTTATCTTCGAGTGCTTCTATAAGCTTTAAAACTTTCTCGGCAGTTTCGCCGTTAACTTTAATCATGTTTTTTGCAATCCACTGAAGCGAAGCGTTTTCAATCTGCAATCCTTTTTCTACCAACGCTTTGCGAACCGGCTCAAAATTTTCGAGGTCTGTTTGTATCTCGAAAAAATCTTCTTCGGTTCGAAGGTCTTCTGCACCGGCTTCCAAAACAATGTCCATCATTTCATCTTCCGAAAGGTTTTGTCTCGGCAGAGTAATAATTCCCTTCCTGTCGAACATCCATGCAACCGAGCCGCTTTCGCCCATACTGCCGCCGTATTTGCTGAAGAGATGTCTTACTTCGGCAACCGTACGGTTTTTATTATCGGTTGCAACTTCTACAAGAATAGCAATCCCGCCGGGACCATATCCTTCGTAAGTGAGTTCGTAATAAGTTACGCCCTGCAACTCGCCGGTGGCTTTTTTAATAGCTCTGTCGATGTTATCGGAAGGCATGTTGGCTGCTTTTGCGTTATCTATTGCGAGCCGGAGTCTCGGGTTGCCTTCCGGGTCGCCGCCGCCTTCTCTTGCGGCAATTGTAATTTCCTTAATCAGTTTTGTGAACAGCTTGCCTCTTTTGGCATCCTGTGCACTCTTCTTTCTTTTAATAGTCGACCATTTCGAATGTCCCGACATTATGAAGTCTCCTGATACTTGTCTTTGGTTTTTATATCTTTAATTCTTAATTGAGGATATGTTCGTCCGTCCAAACGAACGGTTTTATCAATAGTATAAACAACGTTTAAATTATTTTTTTGCTCCGTTAAAATATCGTAAAAATCACCAAGATTAAAACCGATACAATCAAAAACTTTATCGCATCCTTCCTGCCGCAAACTGCACACAAGATGATTTTTACCTACTATGCGCGGTGTGTTTTCCACAATCAGATTTTCCGATAAAAATACCGGGCGCATATTACCCGGACCGAAAGGTGAAAACCTGTCGAGTATCCGGATAAACTTTGGTGTAATCTCTGAAAATTTTAGCGGTGAATCAACCGATATTTCCGGTTGAAGGTCTTTTTCGGTAACCGACCTGCGCACAACTTCGTTAAACTTCTCTTTGAACTCATCAATCTTATCCACCTCGAGTGCTAATCCTGCCGCTGCCTGGTGTCCGCCGAAATGAATTAAAGAATCCTCGCACTCTTTCAGTGCATCGTAAATGTTAAAGTTCGAAATACTGCGTGCCGATCCTTTTGCCACGCCGTCTATAGTTGTAAGCATAACTGTCGGTCTGTAATATCTTTCAACAAGGCGGGAAGCAACAATTCCTATAACGCCGGGATGCCATTCATCCTGATGCAGGATTATCGCAAGTTCGTCATCGCGCTTCCACGATTTTTCCACCAATTCGATGGCGGTTTCAAATGTGTCAACGTCAATTTTCCGGCGTTCGTAATTTTCCGTTTCAAGCACCCGCGCAAGTTCCCTTGCTTCATCTAAATTATCGGTTAAAAGCAATTCAACTGCACGGTTTGCATCACCCAACCTGCCGACTGCATTGATACGCGGCGCAATTGTAAAAACAATCTGCCCGGAGTTTAATGTGCCGGGATGAAGATGACTTATTTCAATAAGCGCTTCAACAGCTGGACGCGGCGATTCGTTTATCTGCCGCAGCCCTTCGGAAACAATTATTCTGTTTTCATCTGTGAGCGGAACAATATCGGCTGCACCCGCGAGCGCAGCTAAATCCAAATACTTAAGCGGCATTTCGCTTTTGCCGATACGGTCTGCAAGTCCCTGCGCAAGTTTAAAGGCAATACCCGCACCCGATAAATATTTAAATGGATAATTGCAATTGGGCTTTAACGGATCGAGAACGGCGTAGGCATTCGGTATTTTATCTTTCGGCTGATGGTGATCGCAGATAATAACATCCATGCCGAGTTCGTTTGCGTAGTCGGTTTCTTCTATTGCGGTAATGCCGCAATCAACACTTATTAAAAGCGAAGTACCGTTCTGATGAACAAGATCAATTCCCTGCTTCGAAATACCGTAACCTTCGGTAAGCCGTTTGGGAATGTAGTATTCAACATTTGCATCGAGTTCTTTAAGGAAGAGATAGAGCAGAGCCGTTGCACAGGTTCCGTCAACATCATAATCGCCGTAAATTGTAATCAGTTCATTTTCGGTCAGTGCCTGAATTAAACGGTAAGTGGCTTCATCCATTCCGTTCATCAGGTAGGGGTCGTGAAGGTAATCTAAAGACGGCTGGAAGAAACGCTTTGCCTGGCTGTAGGTTTTTATATCTCTTAAAACAAGCAGGCGCGATAGAACCTGCGAGATATTAAGAGAATCAGCCAGAGCTTCAACAGCAAATTCATCTTTTACTTCTTTTATGATCCAACGTTTTTCCAGCATATAATAATCGATTGGGTTTGCAAAGAACAGATAAAACAGCTCAGTCCTGTAAGCCGAATTCTGTCCTGCTACGCTTAACGTAACAGAGGCAATCATTTATCTGGACCCGAAGTTACCAACGGGTTCAAGCGGCCTACCCGGAGACTATCGGAGCGAACAACCCCGTATCCCGCATAAGCGGGAAACAGCCTCCCTATTTGACCTTGCTTCGGGTGTGGTTTACCGTGCCTCCGATGTTACCATCGAAGCGGTGAGCTCTTACCTCACCTTTTCACCCTTATCCCGATTAATTAAAATTAATCGGGACGGTATATTTTCTGTGGCACTGGCAGTATCCCGGTTCTTAACCGGGACCCCGGGCGTTACCCGGCACCCTGTTCTGCGAAGTTCGGACTTTCCTCCCCCCGATATATCGGGAAGCGATTGCCCGGACTGAGCTGTTTTATTATTCTTTTATTAAAAATAAATTGCCTGTTTTAATCAGACAATTTGCCATTTACTAATTTAAAATGATAAAAGTGCCCGTTGAGTTTGCTTCCCACGGGCACAGCAAATATACTAATTTATAGAGCTTATTTCAGTAGAAAAGAGGATGTTCAGAAATTGTATTAAACTACTTCAGATGCCTTTTCGGCTATCTCTGTCGACACAAGAATTCTTCCGCAATACTCACAATAATATAGTCTGTTATTCTGACGAATCTCCAATTGCCTTTGAGACGGAACAATGTTATGGCATCCCGAACAAGCCGAACGCTTAATAGTTGCAACCGCTTTGCCTTTTTTTGCTTTTCTTATTCTCATATAAGCGGCAAGATCGGGCTTTCTGACTTCGCCTTCAATTTTCTTCCGCTGGCTCTGAAGTTTTGCCTCTTCTTTTTCATTAGCTTTTATTATCTCTTTCAAGTCGGCTTCTTTTTCCTTCAGTTCTTTTTTCAACTCATCAAGCTGCGGCTTTATTTCCTCAATCTGGTCGGTCAAGCTTTTGCTCAAGTCAGCCAGCGAATCGTTTTCTTCTTCAAGCTTTTTAATCTGCTCTTCCGTATGATCGATTTCCTTGGTGAGAGCATCGTACTCTTTGTTATTGCGTACCTGGTAGAGCTGCGATTTGAATTTTTTCTGATTCTCTTTAAGCTTTTCTATTTCGAGTTCATTGCTGTTGCGCTTCTTAAGCGATTCCTTCTTCTCTTTTTCTTTGCTGGCAATATCTTCCTTTAAGCTGTTAATCTTCTCTTCAAGTTCTCTAACTGCATTCGGAAGATCGCCTCTCAACTCCTCGAGCTCATCAAGCTGGTCGTCGATCAGTTGAAGCTGGTAAAGAATTTTTAACCTGTTATACAATTTGATTACGCTCCTTAATTATTATAAAAAATTACCGGGTTTGTTGAACCCTTATATTTATAAACTTTTATTTTATTAGATTCACTTTTCAGAAAAAGTTCCAGTCTTCTTTTTATTTCATCCAAAGAATGAATTTCCGTTTCGAAATGCCCCGCATCTATAAGCAGAATTTTTCCTTCCGCATCCTGGAACGAGTGATATTTGATATCGGCGGTAACAAAAGCATCTGCACCCGAGTTAACGGCTCTTTCGATTAAATCGCTGCACGAGCCGCCGCACACCGCAACTTTCTTTATCTTTCCCGCTTTGCCGTTTGAATACCTGAAATTCTTTATACGAAGGCATCCGGCAATATGATCCAAAAACTCTTTTTTGCTCATTGCCGTTTTAAGTTCGCCCACGGCGCCAGCACCGTAATTTACGTTTTCATTTTTTAACTGATAGATATCGTAAGCAACCTCTTCATACGGGTGCGCCTGCATCATTGCGGCAATTACTTTGTTCAGCTTCCAGGTTTCTACCAAAACTTCCAACCGTATCTCTTCAACTTTTTCAAATTTCCCCTTTTCGCCCATCACAGGATTAGTTGCATCCGAACCCATGAAGGTTCCTGTCCCTTTCAATCTGAATCCGCAATGAGAATATTCGCCGATAATTCCGCCGCCCGCACTGTGGATTGCACCGGCAACTTTTTCAATATGGCTTTCGGGAACGAATACTGCGAGCTTGATTTGATTTCCGGAAAGGTTGGCAAGGAATTTTATTTTGTCGAGTTTTAATTTTTTAGCGAGCTGGAAGCTTACGCCGTGTTTCGTGAAATCGAGATTTGTGTGTGCGGAATAAAGTGTGATGTTGTTTTTTATAAGAGCTTCAATAAGCTTTGACCTGTCGTCGTTTTGTGTGTCGAGTTTTTTTACCGGACTGAACATAAGAGGATGGTGAGTGATTATCAGATTGCATTTTTTTTCTATTGCTTCTCTTACTACCTTGTCGTTCAAATCAAGACTCAGCATAATGTTTTTTACTCGCCTCTCTTCGGTTCCGACCTGCAGCCCGACGTTGTCCTTTTCCCAGGCTATTGCTTTGGGCGCCCAGTCTTCTAAATATTTTATTATCTGTTTGCATTTCATATCATAAAAAAAATGCACCCCGACTGAATCGGGGTGCATCTTTCTAATTTCCGTTTTTTCGGGGAGTTCTTATTTCCCCTATGTATCGTCTTCCGAGAAATATCTTTCTGTTCGTATTAAATCCTTTCATATCAAGCATTAAAATATAACATAAAAGAATGAATTTATCAATTTAGTAATCAATCCGGTTTTCCGTTTCCGGCTTGCGGTTCAACCCAATTTCCGTCTTCTTTTATTAAGTTTATCAGCGCATCAACCGCTTCGGAAGCAGGAACGTTTTTACGAACCACTTCTTTTGCCTTGTAAAGGGTTATTTTGTCAACTCCGCTTCCCACGTAGCCGTAATCGGCATCTGCCATTTCGCCGGGTCCGTTAACTATGCAGCCCATCACCGCTATTTTTACGCCCTTCAAATGTTCGGTTCTTCTGCGAATCTTTTCTGTTGTTTCCTGCAAATCGAATAATGTTCTTCCGCAGGAGGGGCAGGCAATGTATTCGGTTTTCGAAATTCTCACACGAGTCGCCTGTAAAATTCCGAAAAGCGTGCGGTTTATAAGCTTGTGAACGGATTCATCTTCGACTAATTTTTTAACATACTTACCGGTTTCTTTTTTAATATTACCTGAATACTCAATCCACACACCATCGCCAAAGCCATCGAGCAGCAACGCGCCTAAATCGGTTGATGAATAAAGCCGCAGTTCATCGGCGGTAATTCCTTCATATGTTCTTTTAATAATAGCGGGATTCTTTACGTCCCGGTTCATCAGTTCGAAGAATAATCTGCGCTGCTCAGCCATTCCATGTTTGTTGTTTGTTTCGATAACCAAAACCAATGTTTCATCCTGCTTTATCTTTTCTAATAACGTATCGGTGATTGAGGGAAAATCAATTGAAAGAAAATTTAATGAATCGGATATTTCGTCATCCTTCAGATATTCGTCTGTCGTTAACAGCGGGTAGCATTCTTCGTTTGATTGTTGAGTTTTCCAGAAATCATAATCGTAGATTGCTTTCAGTCCTTTCGGCAATTGGAATTGTAAGGTGTTCTTTCCAAAATAAATAATATCGGCAGCTGCATCGCTCATCATCCATTTATCGGTTGCTTCGTCGTAACTGTAACCGATGTCTTTTAGCGAATCAAAAGAAACGGAATTTGTGTGTGAAAAATCTGCAACGACCTGCGGAACGTTCTTTCCTCCGATGCCAGCGACTTCGAATGTTTCCCGTTTATCGTAGTTAAAAGGATCGATTGGAATTTCATCTACAGGTTTTATCGGAGCGTGATTTTTACGGTCATCATATCTTCTAACCAAAGCGATTGCAACCGGCGCTTCATATTCGGGGTCTTCGGTTAACGAAACTCTTATCGTATCGCCCAAACCGTCTTCGAGCAAAGTTCCTATTCCCACGGCTGATTTTATCCTGCCGTCTTCCCCGCCGCCTGCTTCGGTTACACCAAGATGAAGCGGATAGTTCATTCCTTCCTCTTCCATCTTTTGTATCAATAACCTGTATGCCTGAACCATTACCTGCGGGTTGCTTGCTTTCATCGATAAAACGATCTCATGATAGTTGAGCTCTTCGCAAATCCTTACAAACTCAAGTGCCGATTCGACCATACCAAGCGGTGTGTCTCCGTAGCGGCTCATAATTCTGTCGGACAGCGAACCGTGATTCGTGCCGATGCGCATAGCCGTTCCGTACTC
>JAJRSV010000186.1 GCA_024278655.1 Bacteroidota bacterium
TGCCAATTTACACGCGATACGTTAGGCGATTTACGTAATACAATATGGGCAATGAAAAATGAAACCGCCGAGCTTTCGACGCTGATAATTAAAATAGAGGAGTATATTAATCATTATAAACAGAGTTTGGGTAATCTATCGGTTAAAGTTAATAATCATGTTTCTAATGAGTATATGTTAAACTCGATACAGTTACTTAACCTGTTCAGAATTTTCCAGGAAGCGCTGCAGAATATTATGAAACATGCCGGAGCAACCGAAGCGGAAGTAAATTTTGAAGATAGTGATAACGGGTTTGTTATGTCGATTAAAGACAACGGCAAGGGAATAAGGTTGGAGGAAACGGAAGAAAGCGATGGACTGGGATTAGCTTCAATGAAATCGAGATGTGAAGAAGCCGGCGGAGGTTTCGAAATAAAAAATGTTACCGGCTCCGGAAACACAAATGCGGGAACAATTGTAATCTGCAGAATAACAGCGGACCTCGACAAAAATTAGTGCATATGCCGTATGTCATTTACATCACGCATTGCATAAGTTCATTTGACTATGGAAAGAAATATTAAAAATAAAATAAACATAGCAATTGCCGAAGATAACGTTAACATTGCCAAAGCAATGGAGGAAAAGTTAAAACGTTTTTCGGAGGATATTGAATTAAAATTCAAAGCGAAAAACGGAACAGACTTATTACACAAATTAAAGCTGAAGAAGAACAGTGATATTGATGTTATACTGATGGATATTGAAATGCCCGGGATGGACGGAATAGCGGCGACCAGTGAAGTGAAGAAAATATTTCCGGAAATTAAAGTAATAATGTTAACGGTTTTCGACGATGAGGACAAAATATTTATGGCTATCAGAAACGGAGCTATAGGATACCTGCTTAAAGAAGAACCGCCCGAATCGATTATCAACGGAATAAAAACAGTGCTGCGGGGTGGTGCCTCTATGTCGCCGATGATTGCCGCCAAAACGTTTGAACTGCTCAGCAGGTCGGAGATTAGGAAAGATGACGCCGGAAAGAAAGAAATAGAAAAGTTTGTTTTAACGAAACGAGAAGTTGAAATCCTTGAACATCTGAAATCGGGGAAAGAGTATAAAACGATAGCAGAAGAACTTTTCATTTCGCCGCTGACCGTGCGAAAGCATATCGAAAACATTTACCTGAAGCTGCAGGTTCATAATAAAATCCAGGCGGTTCAAAAAGCTATTCATCATAAGATAATCAAGTAAAACAATTTTCTTAATCTACCTCACTTAATATCAAATCTTTTAAAAAGCGCAATCTTTAAAAAAATCAATTTTAAAAATACGGCAAATGACGGATTGCTCAATCAGGTGCAGTAAATTATATTAAGCAACAAACAGCAAAAGTTATTTGCTAATAATAAACCACACAAAGCCGCCTTGCCCTCTCCTTTTTAAGGCGGCTTTACCGGTCTTAAAGAGATTAAAGGTTTTTATGAATAACGGATGGAACGATTAATTAACGGGAATAATTAAATTGATTAGCTCCGGGCAATAACCGGGATTAATAAAACCACACTTCGTAATCTATAAATTTCCCGTTCTTGTAATTAAACTTCGCACTGAAAAATTTATCTCCGAACAGCCAGGGAATAAAAATTTTATCACCGTCCCAAAGATTAATTTCCGTCAGCTTATCATTCGGAATCCACTCAAGGTCTCCCTCGTTCGAATCGATAAGTTCGCCTTCAAATTCATCGGTAACGAACAGGAACACATACCAGTCTTCTTTTCCGTCGAACATCGGGAAAGTGATGAACCCTTTCATCTTTATGTTTTTAACCGTTAAACCGCTTTCCTCTTTTATTTCGCGTATTGCGCATTCTTCAGGACTTTCGCCCTGTTCGAATTTGCCGCCGAGTCCGTTCCACTTTCCACGGTGATAATCATTCTCCTTTTTTACGCGGTGAATCATTAATGTTTTGTTTTTCTCTTTATCTATAACGTAGCAGAGTGTGGCTAATTTCATTTGAAATTCCTGTTGTTATAATTTATGTGTTGACAAAATAGTTAAACAAAATTATGTTTTAACCCGAAAGGAAATTATCATTTATAACTTCCGGTTAAAATAACAAAAAACAAATTTGTATATAATTGAAGTAATCTGAAAATTTAACGGTCAATTTATTTCGGAGGAGACGATTAATTATGGAAACGATTAAAGAAAAACATAAACCGGACAGCACACTTATCGATGAGCCGGAAGAGAGAATTCTTGGCGCATCGGATGCCAATAACGATTCATGTTATAATAGTTATATCGCTTCGCAAATCAATGCCGGAACAAAGAAAGAGGATGATGAGGACACGGATGATTTTGATGATGAAGAAGAAAACAACAACGGCGAAGAGGGAACAGAAGAAAATCCGTTTGAAAGAGAACCGACCGATAAAGAAATTATTGATAACGATTTACCGTTCATCGATCCGGAAGAGGATTTGTTCGATGATGAGGATGAGATTCCGCTTTAACGGTTACATTCCGAGATACAGCTTTCCCATCAGATAATTTTGCACGTAATCTTTTACGCCCTCTTCAAGCGGGGTAATGGATTTTTTATATCCTGCCTTTCTCAGCTTTGTCATATTAGCTTCGGTAAAGTATTGGTATTTGTCTGCAAGGTGTTCGGGCAGGTCGATGTATTCAATGTTTACCGGTTTATCCATAGCATTGAACAGAGCCGTAACAAGGTCGTTCCAGGTTCGTGCCTTTCCCGAACCGACATTAAAGAGTCCGCTTATCTCTTTATGCTCGAGAAAGTAAAGAGTCATATCAACGGCATCTTTAACATAAACAAAGTCCCTCATCTGTTCACCGTCTTTGTATTTCGGATTAAGAGATTTAAAAAGCTTAACCTTGCCGGTGTCTCTAACCTGCTCGAATGCTTTATGGACAACGCTTCGCATATCGCCTTTGTGATACTCGTTTGGTCCGTAAACGTTAAAGTATTTTAATCCGACAATATCCTTGAATGCGTCGTGATTCAATGCCCATAAATCGAATAACTGTTTCGAGTATCCGTACATATTCAGCGGACGGAGCTGCCCGATTTTGCTTTCGTCATCATCGAAGCCGAGCGAGCCGTCGCCGTACGTTGCTGCGGATGATGCATAGATAAATCTTACATCGTTCCACAAACAATACTCGGCAAGTGTTTTTGTGTATTGATAATTGTTTTGTAAAAGATGGTCGGCGTCCCTTTCGGTTGTGGATGAGTTTGCACCCATGTGTATGATTGCTTCCAGTTCGTATTTGAAACCACCCTCAACCATATTTATGAACTTGTCTTTATGAATGAAATCATCAAACTCTAAACCGACAAGGTTCTTCCATTTTTCATCGGTACCGAGTGCATCAACAATCAGTATATCTTTTATGCCTCTCTGGTTTAGCCTCCAGACAATAGCGCTGCCTATAAATCCCGCACCTCCGGTTACAACTATCATATAACTACCTTTGGGTTCCTTTAATTTGGTTTATAATGCAAAGCAATTTAGTTATATTTAGCAACCTTTTCAAAAAGTTGATTGATTATACAAAACGTAAATTATTATAAGAGTAAAAATAAGATTATGCCGGTTACATTAGAACAGCTTCAAAAAATATTAAGCGAGCGAATACTTGTACTCGACGGTGCAATGGGTACTATGATTCAGCGCCACAACCTGAGCGAGGAAGACTTCCGCGGAGAGCTGCTTAAAGATCATCCGGATGATTTGAAAGGCAACAACGATCTTTTATCGCTCACACAACCGGAAGTAATTAAAGGAATTCACAAAGCATACTTCGAAGCGGGAGCCGACATAGTTGAAACGAATACGTTTAACGGTACTTCAATTTCTCAAGCCGATTATAAAACAGAACATCTTGTTTACGATATAAATTATTCCGCAGCAAAACTTGCAAGAGAAGTAGCAGATGAGTTCAACAAAA
>JAJRSV010000187.1 GCA_024278655.1 Bacteroidota bacterium
ATGATTCCGGTTAGCTGCTTGCTTATATTTTTCATTCTTTCGTACGGCATTCGTGTTACCATTATCGGTGTGATTTTTATATCGCGGTTGTAATGCTGTAAAAACGGTATCAGCGCTTCGATTGAATGTTCGATGCTTTGAGCTTTGTTGCTCACCATAAAGTAGTTGGTATCAAGCTTGCTCTTTATCATTTCCCGAAGCGGGGAAATTTCCACGTTGCCGTATGGACCCTGCCAAAGATCATAATCATCAAGTATCAAAACGTTTTGCGGATCGTTCATTGCACGGCGGACCGTGCCGTGTGTTACCCCGAAGATCACAACTTCCTTTGTGCGAATCATCTTGTAAAGCGAATAATAAACTCTTGCCGCATAAAGATAATCATCGTGCGGAGAAAAGCCGGCAACAAGGTTTTCGCTGCTGTATTCATTTTCAGCATCAACATTTTCATCGAGCCAGTTAATAAGCTTATCCATTTCACCGGCGCGCCAGCAAAAGCCCACATCGTCACGGATAGGTCGAACATCCTGCGCAAACGAGAATGCTGCAAATAAAGCTATAATAGCTGTTGTTAAACTTAATATCAGGTTCATTTCAATCTCCCGGAAATTTATTTTCTAAAATTAAGATAATCATGAATTTTTTACGTGCATCTTTCCTGAAAAATGTTATATTATACGAATGCGAATTAACGAGGAGAAAGATTGAAAATACAGTTTATCGGAGGAGCACGCTCTGTTACCGGCTCCCAGCACCTTTTATTTATTAATGGAAAAAAGATACTATTAGAATGCGGACTGTTCCAGGGGCACAGAAAAGACACTTACGAGAAAAATAAAAATTTCAAACATTTCAATCCCGCAGAAATCGATGCGATGATATTATCGCATGCGCACATCGACCACAGCGGGAACATTCCCAACCTTGTAAAGAGCGGATTTAACGGATGTATTTATGCAACCTCTGCAACAGTGGATCTATGCCAGATAATGCTACGCGATTCAGCCCACCTGCAGGAAAGAGATGTTTACTTTGTAAATAAAAAGCGGAAAAAGAAAAAGCTGGAACCGATTGAGCCGCTTTATACGATGGACGATGTGGAAACCGCCATGGAACAATTTATTGGTGTTCAATACAACCGAAGGTTGGAAATTTATCCCGGCATTGCTGTAACATTCCGCGATGCGGGTCACATACTCGGTTCGGCAGGAATTCTTTTGGAAGTGGAGGAAGAAAACGGCAGAAAACTAAGAATCGGATTTTCGGGCGATGTGGGAAGACCGAATATGCCGGTTATCAATAACCCGGATAAACTGCGTGAACTCGATGCGATAATTATGGAAAGCACTTACGGCAACCGCCTTCATCCCAAAGTTGAAGATGTGGAAGAAGAACTTGCAATGGTTGTAAGGCAATGTACAAAAGACAAAGGGAAAATTATTATCCCCGCCTTTGCCGTCGGAAGAACACAATTGCTGGTTTACCTGTTACACAAATTGTTCGATCAGAACAGGATACCCGAAATACCGATATATGTCGATAGTCCGCTTGCTTCAAGCGCCACAAATATTTTCCGTGCCCATCCCGAGTGCTTCGACAGGGAAACATACCGGGTGTTCATTCAAAACGGAGAGGACCCTTTCGGATTTAAAAGATTAAGGTATGTTCAAACCGTCGATGAATCGAAGGCGCTTAACGATAAAGAAGGACCGATGATAATTATCTCGGCATCGGGAATGGCGGAAGGGGGAAGAATACTTCACCATCTTGCTAACAATGTCGGCAATCCGAAAAACCTGGTTCTGTTCGTCGGTTACGCCGCACAGCATACACTGGCAAGACGCATAATGGACGGCGAAAAGCAGGTAAACATCTTTGGCGAGAAATTTGAGATAAAGTGCCGGGTAAAAACAATGGACTACTTCAGCGCCCATGCAGATCAGGGAGAATTAATAGACTACCTGCGTCTAAATCCGAAAGAAAAGCTGAAAAATATCTTTTTGGTACATGGCGAAGAAGAGCAGGCATTACCGTTAAGGGAAAAATTGATAAGTAAAGGTTACAAAAACGTCCGTTTTCCGGTTTCCGGAGAAAAATTTGAAATATGAGAAACTTTTTTCCCTTACATACATCATATAATTTTATTATATTACATAGTTTGAATTTAATATTCCCGGCGAAAGCCAAGATTAAGACTATTAGTTATTAGTTAATTAACTCATCCATAAACCTAAAAAGGGAGTGGTCAGATTGAAAATAACCAAGCAATTCACAAACCGTGAAAGCAAATCGTTAGATCAGTATTTGCAGGAAATCGGTAAAGTTGATTTGTTAACGCCCGATGAAGAGATTGAGTTAGCTATCAGGATCAAGAAGGGTGATAAAGAAGCCCAGGATAAATTAGTAAAGGCAAACCTGAGATTTGTTGTCTCGGTTGCAAAACAATTTCAAAACCAGGGATTATCACTCGGTGACTTGATCAATGAAGGTAACATCGGACTCATCAAAGCTGCGCAAAGATTTGATGAAACAAGAGGATTTAAATTTATTTCGTACGCAGTTTGGTGGGTAAGGCAGTCTATTATGCAGGCGATTGCTGATCAGTCGAGAGTGGTACGTTTACCGCTTAACCGTGTTGGCAATTTAACCAAGATCAGCAAGGCATATAGAGATCTCGAACAGGAATACGAAAGAAAACCGACCACCGAAGAGTTAGCAAACATGCTTGACATGACTCCGGATGAAATAGCTTACGCATTACAGATTTCCGGTCGTCATGTTTCGATGGATGCACCTTTAAAAGCGGGTGACGATAATAAAAACAGCTTGATGGACGTTCTTCCGAACGATTCGCAGCCGTTACCCGATAAAGACTTGATGAAAGAGTCTTTGAAGAAGGAAGTTCAAAATGTTCTTTCTACCCTTACCGAAAGAGAAGCTGAAGTAATTAAGCTTTACTTCGGTATCGAGGGAGATCATAGCGCTACCCTTGAAGAGATTGGCGAAAGATTCAATCTCACCAGGGAAAGAGTAAGACAAATAAAGGAAAAAGCTTTAAGAAACTTAAAGCACTCCAAGAAGAGTCAGAAACTTAAAGCTTATCTCGGTTAACCCCAGAAACCGAGTGAGAAAATAAAAGCCGGATTTAACGTCCGGCTTTTTTATTTTAAAATTCTATCGAATCGTTATCCGAGTTAATGTCCGGTATTTTCTCATTCATAAGTTTTGCCGATTTGATTTTCTTTCTTTCGTTAGTGTGTATAACAACCTGCCTCTTGCCATTTTTCCAAACGTTCGTATTTACTTTAATCACTTCTTCCGAACCGTCATCATATACAACTTTCACATCAGCTTCAAC
>JAJRSV010000188.1 GCA_024278655.1 Bacteroidota bacterium
CTTCCTAATGTGTTAGGTGTAAGCGATCAGTTGAAGCAGGTGTTTTTAAATTTAGGTTTGAACGCTTTGGAGGCGATGCCCGGCGGTGGCAACCTTACTATTAATTCTTTTGTTGATAAGGGAAACTTAATCGTTCAATTTATTGATGACGGTGTTGGAATAGAAAAAGAAGAACTCGAAAACATTTTTCAACCGTTCTATACAACTAAAGAAAAAGGTTCCGGACTCGGGCTTTTCATTGTAAACCATTTTATTCTTGCACACAGCGGTAGGATAGATATAGAAAGTGAGCCCGGCAAAGGTACAAAAATAACCGTATCTTTACCTGTGCACAGACCTCAACGATTTGCTAAAAACAAACCGGGGATAAGTTGATATGTCGGTAAAAATTCTGATAATAGACGATGAAGAATTATTCCGTGAAGACCTTGCAATGCTTCTTAGGGAAAAAGATTATTATTGTAAAACTGCGGCTAACGCCGAAGAAGGTTTAAAGCTTGCAGCCGATTTTATGCCCGATATAATTCTTTCGGATATTGTTATGCCCGACAGGAGCGGCATAGATTTACTGGACGATTTAGCAAGAGTTAATCCCGATGCATCTGTAATTATGATGACCGCTTTCGGAACACTTGAAACGGCTATTCAGGCATTCCGTAAAGGTGCGGTGGATTATATATTAAAACCGTTTGTAATTGAAGACGTGCTGAATAAAATCAATCGTATCCGGGAATACAAAAAATTAATCAGTGAGATTAGATATTTACGCCGGGAAATTACAGAAGATATAAATTCGCTTCCGCTTGAATCTAAAAGCGAGGTGATGCAGAACATTATCGAATTAATTAAAAAGGTTGCACCTAAAAACAGCACCGTACTGATAACAGGCGAATCGGGTACGGGAAAGGAATTGGTGGCAAAAGCCATTCACGAATTCAGCAAGAAAAAAGATGAACCTTTCGTTGCTATCAACTGTTCCGGGTTCCAGGAAAGCCTTCTCGAAAGCGAACTCTTCGGACATGTTAAAGGTGCTTTTACCGGTGCGGTTAAAGACAAAGAAGGATTTTTCGAAACTGCCGGCGAAGGAACAATCTTTTTGGATGAAATTTCGGAAATGCCCGTTTCACTACAAAGCAAACTACTTAGAGTACTCGAACAAAAAGAGTTTTACCAGGTAGGCGGAACAAAAGTAATTCCAATGAAAGCGCGTGTAATAGCAGCAACAAACCGTAACCTAAAAACTCTGATAAAAGAAGGACAATTCCGCGAAGACCTTTTCTACCGTATCGCCGTGTTCGAAATAGAATTACCTCCGCTCAGAAAGCGTTTATCCGATATCCCGTTCTTAGTCGATTTCTTTATTCACAAATTCAATAGCGAAATGAAATGCCACTACAGAGGAATATCGAAAGAGGTGTTACAGCTTTTTATGTCCTACGACTGGCCCGGTAATATCCGCGAGCTAAGGAATGTAATTGAACGTGCAATGATACTCTGCGACGGAACGACAATAACTTCAGACGGCTTACCTGCGCAGATGAAAAGCTTAACAATACAATCAAACCAATCCCAAAACCTTAAAGAAGCCGTACAAGCTTTCGAAGGTTCCTTCATCAAACAAGTACTAAACGACTGCAACTGGAATAAGGAAGAAGCCGCACGAAGGTTAAATATTAACCCTTCAACACTGTACCGGAAAATGGCAGAACTAAATATCGAGGGTCCCGGTACTCCGAAATAATCCCGCACTCATACCCGGCAAATCACAGCATTTGAATTTCCGCTTCAGGAAGCTGAAGAACGGCAGTTTTTCAGACTCTTGCAAAATCAATAAAACCCCATTAACAAAGTCTTGCATTTTTGCAAAACACAGTTAAACAAATCACATTAGCTATTTCCCTTAACTCATTATAATTAAATCGATTACCTGCTTCTGTACATACGTAAATTGGTGATGGCACAATACTTTTAATAGATAAATAACAATAATTTACAAATAAATAATTGAAGGAATAAAACGATGAAAAAGAGAATAAAAACAACAGTAACAATTCTGGGACTTTTGGCAGCATTTCTATTGTTGGTTGCAGGTTCTTACGAGAACGGCGGCGAGCCGACTGGGCACAAATGGAACGCTCCACCGTTTGCAAAATCTCTTAAGAACCCACTTAAGGGAGATAAAAACTCGATTAAGCTTGGTAAAGAATTATATGCACAACAGTGTGCTACCTGCCACGGCGAATCGGGTACAGGTGACGGACCTTCGGCAAGATTCCTTGAAAAGCATCCGCGGAATTTAACGGACAAGGATTTTCAGAGCCAGTCAGACGGGGAAATTTTCTGGAAAATAACAACCGGAAATCCTCCGATGCCGACATTCAAAGACATGCTGACAAAAGAGCAGCGCTGGCAGTTGGTTAATTACATTCGCACACTTTCTAAAAATTAAGTGAACATAAATCAAACATTGAAAGGAACGAATCGTGAATAAATTCAGATTAGTATTGATATTGGCAACTGTTTTATTGTTGAGTCAGAATTTATTTTCTCAGGGATCGCCTACGCACAAGTTCTTATTAGGCGGTTACGGATTTACAAATTTGGAAATGGAACAAAATCAGAATGCTCAGTTCGAAGTTGGATTCAATCCGATTTTTCTGTGGAGCATTAACAATAATATTTTATTCGAAAGTGAACTTGAATTTGAACTGGAAGACGGCGGAACATCGACGGCATTGGAATATGCACAGATAATGTACATAATGAATAAGTATATAACATTCGGCGCGGGAAAATTTCTTAATCCCACTAACATTTTCGCCGAAAGATTTCATCCCGCATGGATAAACAAATTACCCGGTATGCCGTTAGGATTATCAGGTCATACCGGTGTACAGTTAGTAGCAGGTACTCAGGTTGGATTGCAGGTACGCGGTGGTGTTTCAGCCGGACCAACTAAATTTGTTTACGCCGTTTATGTTTCTAACGGTCCTTCGCTTAATATCGATGAGAGTGATACTACCGGCTTGGGTAAACAAGGTGCCGGAAATAATTCGATAACCAACGAAGGAGAAGAAGGCGGAGGTCACAGCGGAATAGCTGCTTCGGGTACATTGAACTACGGCAACATACCCGATAACAACGGCGATAAAGCAATCGGCGGACGTATCGGCTTCCTCCCTATTCCTGAACTGGAAATCGGTTACGGATTTGAGACGGCAAGGGTAGGAACCGACGATACGCAATACAGCGATGTCAGATCGTTCACTAATGTTTTCGATTTATCTTATGTGAAAGATTATTCTTCGTTAGCAGGAAGAATAGATATAAGAGGACAGTACACCTGGCTTCAGGTGGATAACCCGGGTATAGGAGTTCTTAATTATGAAAACATCAGTTCCGCCTGGTACGTTCAGCTTGCTTATCAGCCGTATTATCTCGAAAGTTCGTTTTTGCAGAATCTGGAATTCGTAGTGCGCTACGACCAGCTTGATTTACCCGAAGGCGCTGAACTTAACGTAGATAAAAACCGAATTGCAGGCGGTGTTAATTATTGGATAAATCACAGCACCGTAGTTAAGTTCGCTTACGAAAGCACTACATCGGAATTTACAGATGAAAGCGAAACCGAATCGGCATTCGTATTTCAGTTAGCGATGGGATTTTAATTTAATTAAAGGAGTATAAAATGAACTTAATGAAAAAATTAAACAACCGGTTTTATTCAAAGGCATTATCAGTCAGTTTTGTGGTTGTATTTTTCACTATCGTTATTGGTTTTGCATCGAGTATGGCTTCCGATAAACCCGGCGCATTATTATGGGGTGAAAACTGCGGTCGCTGCCATAACGTACGACCGCCTTCAAGCCTTACCGACGACCAGTGGGATGTTGCGGTACTTCATATGAGAACCAGGGCAAATCTTACTGAAGAAGAAGCAAAAAAAATAGTCGAGTTCTTAAAAGCGGGGAACTAAATAATAATAATATAGCACTATCCCCTGTTGAAGGCGATTGGACATCCGTTCAATCGCCTTTCTTTTTATAATGTTTTTCGTTCAATAAATTCTACAATAATTGGACATCTACGATGTCCTTCCCCGCATTCACCTCACAGAAGTTAGATTAACCTCGTAGAGGTTACATTATTGTAACAAAATGTTAACCTTTACACAACAAAAACCTCGTAGAGGTTTAATAAATTTATGAAGTCGCTGTTAACTTTAATTAGTGTTAGTTCGTGAAATTAGTAGAGAGTAAGTGCCTACATCAAGATTGTCCCTGAGAAATTCATCTGCCACGATTATCTAACTAATTCATAGCAAAGTAATCATTCAGGAGTAACAAGATAAGTAATTACAAGGTTTGCGACTTTTTATTATACACCCACATTGCAATTAACAGCGCTGCAATTACTCCCTGCGCAATTAATGTTTCTACCGTGGGATATATTCCTAAGAAAGATAAATTAATATCGGTGGAAATGTTACTTAAAGATGAGTAACCGGCTTCCTGGAAAGCGCGCACACCTTTACCGGCGAGTATTATGGCAAGTATTGCAATAGTAGCGGCAGAATATTTGAATAAAGTTCTAACAGGCAACTTAACAACATACTTAACAGCAATCCACGATAAGATTAAGATAAATATTAACGATAAAACCGCACCAAGATAAATACCGTTCTTACTCGCTTCATCTACGTTAAGGTTAATTGTTGAAAGAAAAATTACCGATTCGAATGCTTCCCTGAATACTACTACGAACGAAATAAACGCTAATCCAATCATATTCTTACCGGTTACAAGTTTTTTAATTCTGTTCTCTACAAAATCTTTCCATCTGCCAATTTCAGTTTTCCGGTGCAGCCAAAAGCCGACATACAACAACATAACCACCGCAATTAAGGAACCAACTCCTTCCATCAACTCACGGTTTTGTGCACCGAGCGAAATGATGAGATCGGTAAAATAAAAACTCAATATGCCTACAAACAGAGCAAATATCCATCCGGCATGAAACCATCGTATTGTTTTTTCGGCATTGACAGATTTGAGTACACCGAGAATTGTAATGATAATTAAAAATGCTTCCAATCCTTCCCTGAAAATAATTGAAGCTGCAAGAAAGAACGAAAACCAGAACGAAAACTTCTTATCAGCCAATTTTAATTCTGCTAAACTTAACAACTCTTTCGATTCATTTACATCTTCGGTTATTACCGCCAGCGGTTCTCTGCTTTCGATATCGGAACGCAGCCGGTTCATTGATGCTTCCAGATTGTTTTTCAAATCGGAATCGACCGCAGCTAACTGTTTCTCGTAAGGTTCAACACCTTCCAGATAAGTTGTTAATGCTTTATCTCCGGCATTTTCATAGTATTTTAATTTGTAATACTCTAACGATTCATCGAGTAAAATTTGTGCCTGCTTAACCGAGACGCCTTTAGTATCACCACCGGAATACTGACGGAGTGCCGCTAAATAAAGCGTATCGTTTCCTTCACCGGATGAAATAATCTTCATCAATTCATTATCAGATAAAATTGATACCTGATTAAGTGTAATTTCAGACTTAACCGAAGCGAATAACTTTAATAAGGAATCTTTACTAAACTCATGTTTTTCTTTATGACGCAGCGACATAACATAAAACGCCGTATTCCAAACCGACTCATCCCTCAGCGAATCGAACGCGGGCATACCGGTTCCGCTTATGCCTAATCTTATAGTATTGTAAACCTGGAAGGGAGAGATTTTTTTCATCAAAGTATCGTTCAGGAAGTTTGCCGGTCCGGGAAAAAAGTTATTTGAAAGAATGCCGTCGCCCTTGCCTGTTGTTCCGTGACAGCTCTGGCAATACTTAGTATAAACTTCTTTACCGGCAGAAAGGTTTGGCCATCGCAGCGGTGAGACGGGAATAATGTTCAACGCTATTATCGCCTGCTTAATCTTGTTAGCAGAAAGATAGATTTTATCCGGTTCTTTTTTCTCTTCAATTATTTTTTTAAGATTAAAAAGATCATCAGCCATTCTTTCCTTTTCATCAACATTCATTTCGGCAGACAACCGGTTAAAATTCGATATCGCTCTATCGATGAACTCCATCATTTCATCATATTCAACACGGTTTATAATTTCTCCTTCCCGCACTGCATTCTTGTAATCCGAACCGATATAATCCAGTAAGCTAATAAACGTTCTAACGTTCTTCGACAGTTCATTATCATTTTGCGGCAGTATGTTTGGAGCAAACAACCCCGTAAGTAAAATTACCAGTAATATTCTGTTTTTTAAGAAAACCACATTTCGTTGCATAACCAAAGCTTCGTATCGTTATTTTTATTTAGATTCAGTATAGATAAAGTAGCTATTTATCATCCTAAAAACAAACTATTTATAAAATCCCCGTATGACTTGCATAGAAAATAAAATTTTATTAAGTTTCATTTGAACATTTGTTCAATTGTTGATATGAGTAAAAATAAAGAAAATACCGATGCCGTTTGCGGCGTAATTGCAATAGACGAAGAGAAAGTAAACGCAGTACGAAAGTTAATGCCCGGTGAAACGGAAATTGACAAGACTGCTGAAACGTTTAAGATTCTCGGCGACCCGACACGATTGCAAATTGTAATGGCTTTGATGAAAGAGGAGCTTTGCGTTTGCGATATTTCGGCTTTGATTGGTGTTTCGGTATCGGCAATTTCGCATCAGTTACGGTTGCTTAGAGGAATGCGTTTGGTTAAACATCACAAAGAAGGAAAGATGGTTTATTATTCTATTGATGATGAACATATCCAAAACATAATTTCTGAAACTTTGGTTCACATAAACGAATGATTAACAGATTGAAAAAGTTTAATAAAAATATTCGTGTAACGGCAGTTTACATTCTTCTTGCAAGTTTATCGCTTCATATACTTGTAATCCATGGAATGTTCAACTCAAGCGTTATCTGTTTTGAAGAAGACGGAACAACAAACGTAGAGTACACTTTTGACGGTGCAAGCTGTGCTGCCCACAGCGGTATTTTTTCTGATGACTATGAACTCGTTACTAATGAAAAAGAAACCGAATGCAAAGACATTTCGTTAGCAGAACTTCACGACAGCGACGAACAGTTTCTGATTAAAAAGCATGATAAAACTATTAATAAAATACAGATTGCTGCCGCAGTTTCAATTTACACTGCTGTAAACGAACAATATCCGGCAGTCTATTCTTCCCCAATAGAAGACACTTCACCTTCTCTCACTCAGTTTAAAACGGTTTCACTGATAATTTAATCCCCTGTCATTTACCCCTTTTCACTGCTGAAACGCAGTAACAAAATATTCATACAAAAGATATATCATTCACCTTAAGGAGAAACTATGAATAGAGTGATGCTTGCATTTATGCTATTACTCGGATTTATATTGGCAGGTTGTTCAAGATCGTACAGATTCGAATCGGAACAACCGGTTAAGACACCATTAATCGAAAAATACTCGGCTGATTTAAAATCAACCGGAACGGATATCGTTAACAAAGATACGATAGAGGTTCTTACATTAAACAAAGCGGTTATAATTGCGCTGCTGAATAATCCCGAACTAACCGCTTACAACTTAGAGATTAAAGCACTCGAAAAGAATGCTTTGCAGCAGGGACTATCGCCCAATCCCGAACTTTCGTTTGAATCGGAAAATCTTTTCGGCAGCGGCGAGTACACCGGCTTCAGATCGAGCGAGACTACGCTTATGTACAGCCAGGAAATACTGCTTGCCGGAAAACTGGACAAGCGAAGAAGAGTTGCGGCTATCGAATCGGATTTGGCGGCATGGACTTACGAAAAGAAACGGCTCGATTTAATTACCGATGTAAGACTTTCGTTCGTTGAGGCGGTTACACTTCAAAAGGATATTGCCCTGCTTCAGGAACTGTTAAAAATCTCTAATGAATTTCTATCGAATATCGAGAAGAGAATTGAAGCGGGCAAAGTATCGCCTGCCGAAGCATCGAGAGCAAAAGTAATTGTTAGTGCTTTGGAGATAAGATTGAACAACTCCGAATACGCTTACGAATCTGTTAAACAAAGACTCGTTAAGCTGTTAGGATTAGAAAGTGTTTCATTCAAAAAGCTGGACGGAGAATTGATTGTTCTCGATAAGCTGCCCGATTACGGATTGCTTAAAAGTACACTGCTGCAATCTCCGGAGCTTGCGATGTACGAAAAAGTATTCGAAAGGCAGGAAGCGGTAATCGATTTGGAAGATGCTAA
>JAJRSV010000189.1 GCA_024278655.1 Bacteroidota bacterium
GAGAAATTATCTCAGCCGACTCGAGGCAGGTTTATAAGCACATGGATATCGGCACAGGAAAAGATTTTGATGATTATTTTGTAAACGGCACAAAAGTTAGTTATCATTTAATCGATATTGCAGAACCGGCGGAGGAGTATAATCTTTACAGATTCTATCATGATTTTAAGGACGCATATAAAAAGATAACATCAAAAGGCAAGCTTCCTTTTTTAGTTGGCGGAACCGGACTTTATTTGAGTGCCGTAATTCAGAATTATAAACTTCCCAAAGCCGATTTTGCCGAAGAACGGATTAAAGAGTTAAATAATTTAAGCATCGACGAATTGCAAGCGCTTCTTGTTGAATTAAAACCGAAACTTCATAACGTTACCGACTTAAAGGATAAAGAAAGAATAATAAAAGCCATCATTATAGAAGAATCAGCTAAAAGCTCAACTTACGAAGATTCAATAAAAATCAATTCGCTTAACATTGGAATAAAGCTTGAGCGCGATGAGATAAAAAGAAGAATTACCGAGCGGCTGAAGAAAAGATTAAACTCCGGTATGATTGAAGAAGTTGAAAAGCTTGTTGATATGGGAATATCGCATGAAAAGCTCCGCTTCTTCGGGCTGGAGTATAAATACATCAGCTTGTATTTGCGTGGCGAGCTTAACTACAACGATATGTATCAGAAACTTAACAGCGCAATTCATAATTTTGCAAAGCGGCAGATGACCTGGTTCAGAAAAATGGAAAAAGAAGGAGTTGAGATAAACTGGTTCGACGGAAAAAGATTACAAAAAAATAAAAAATTTTATTACTGAAAGATTGAAACAAAATGAACAACCTCCCGGATAGTGTTACCCGGTATTTAGAGAAGCATCTAATAAAAAATTATAAACTCGAATGGCAGCCCTGTGAAGGGATAAAAAATGTTGTGGTAATTCCGGCAATAGCTGAGTACGAAAACATTCCGCTGCTGATAAATTCGTTTTTAAAAAACGATAGATATTACTTTAATTCCACGCTTATTATTTTTGTGATAAATCATACGGTTTCTTCAAAAAGCGAAGTTAAAACCAACAACCGTATTACTCTTAAGCTGCTCCGGTCTTTAATTAACAAGCAGAGGGTCGAACACCCGTATATAAACGATGCAATACGAAGCGGATTGAAAATTGGTCTGGTCGATGCCGCTTCGCGGGGTAAAGAGTTCGATGATAAAACCGGCGGAGTCGGACTGGCAAGAAAAATCGGGATGGATTTGGCATTAACCGTATTCGATTACACCGAACCCGGAAAGAATATTCTTTTCTGTACCGATGCCGATTGCACGGTATCATCAAACTACTTAAAGGAAATAATCGACCGGTTCAACAAAGAAAATTTATCTGCGGCTTATATTAACTTCGAACACAATTTAACCGGAAGAGAAAAAAATGCAGCGGCAATAATAAGCTATGAAATTTTCCTGCGTTATTATGTGGTGGAACTGAAGCTTGCCGGTTCGCCGTATGCGTTTCATACAATCGGCTCAACAATTATTTGCGATGCCGATGCATACATTACAAACGGCGGGATGAATAAAAGAAAAGCGGCAGAGGATTTTTACTTTCTCGAAAAGCTCTCGAAGAATTTTGACGTTGTGAGAATAAGCAGTGCGGAAGTATATCCTTCGAACAGAAGCTCGTGGCGTGTGCCTTTCGGTACCGGGCAGCGTGTTACACGGTTCCTTTCCGGTAAGCGTAACGAATACCTGCTGCACAATCCCAAATCGTTTGATGCATTGAAAATGTGGCTGCAGGTTTTCAGCGAGATGGACAGCGATAACATTGATGAAACTTTAGAGAAAGCCAAAACTATTCACAACGGGCTGTACAACTTTTTAGTTGAACAGGATTTTAAAAATGATTGGCTGAATATTATAAAGCACAGTAATTCGGTTGAACAGCTTGAAAGGCAGAAAAAATTGTGGTTCGACGGATTTAGAACTTTAAAATTAATTCATCATTTTAGAGATTCTGCCTTTGCAGACATAAATATGTTCGATGCGCTCGATATTCTATTCGGCAGGATGGGAATGAGCTATAACGTGAAAAGAAAAGACGGCACAATTCCCGAACTCGGGGTTCAAAGAGAATACCTTTTGAAATTAAGAGAGATTGAATCGGAGTTATTTTAGGTTGAGTAATCGATTTGTTGGCGGTTCGAAAAAAATATGAATAAATAATTCATTAACCGGCGACTTAAAGAATAGTATAAATTAGGCAGCCCACGATTTTATAGGTTGTGTGAAAAGTACTAATTTACGTTAACACCGGAATTTAGTTAGTGTTGCACAAGTCAGAATTGTCATTCTGAATGTAGCGAAGCGGAATGAAGAATCTCATTCTTATAAAAATCGAGACCCTTCACTCCGTTCAGAGTGACTAATATTAGTTCCGCAACAGATTCTTTATTCCGGTGATTTTAGGCGAAAAACCCAACTTTCGTTAAACGGTTTTAACCGTTTTTCCGATTTTCACACAGTCTCTTTAATCGTGCGAACTTGAAAATGAAATAAAGCAATCGTTTAACCGCTTTAACGGTTTTTAAATTCACTCGCTTGTTTAAAAATCATGTTGGATATCACTGGCATTAGTAGATGATTATTAAAAAACAGCAGGACGAAATACTTAACTACTTAACCGATGCTTCAAACACCAAAGGTTTTTGCGATGCCGTTTACATTCCCGAATCGGTTGATGATGTAGTTGAAATTCTGAAAGATGCCGATGCTAATAAAACTCCCGTAACGGTTGCAGGAAACCACACGGGATTAACGGGTGCGTGTGTTCCCAAAGGCGGAATTGTTTTATCAACAGAGAAGCTGCACAGAATAGTTGAGTTTGACGAAGATGAAAAGTACGCAGTAGTTGAACCCGGATTGCTTCTTTCCGAATTTAAAGAGTTTGTTGAAAGTAAAGGACTTTACTATCCGCCAGACCCGACCGAGCTGAACTGCTTTATCGGAGGCAATGTTGCTACTAATGCATCTGGTGCGCGCACGTTTAAATACGGTCCCACACGAAATTATGTTGAAGAGTTGGAAATAGTATTGCCGCAGGGCGACCTTTTGCATTTAAAGCGAAACAAAAACTTTGCAAAGGGATACCATCTTATTCTTATCCCCGATTCTAAAAAACTGATAGAGCTTACACTGCCCGATTACAAAATGCCGAATACAAAAAACGCCTCGGGTTATTACAGCAAAGAAAATATGGATGCAATCGATTTGTTTATCGGTTCGGAAGGAACGCTTGGAGTGATAACAAAAATAAAACTGAAACTGCTTGCCAAACCTGCCGGTGTAATTTCGGGCGTTGTGTTTTTCAAAGATGAAGATGATGCGCTTGGGTTTGTAACGGATGTAAGAGATGAATCGTATCGTACACGTAAAATAAAACAGGTGCCTGCGATAGATGCAGCCGCTTTGGAATACTTTGATGAAAACGCATTAAAGTTTTTATCTTCTGATTATCCTAACATCCCTGCAAATGCCAAAGCAGCGGTTTGGTTCGAACAGGAATTTGATGGGGAAGAAGAGAAGTATCTGGAGTTATGGCTGCAGCAGATTAAAGAGCACAACGCCGATGAAGATAAAGTGTGGATTGCATTCGATGAAAAAGAGAAGCGAAAGTTAAAAGAGTTCAGGCACGCAATATCTGTTAATGTAAATGAGTATATCAGCCGGAATAATTTCCGTAAACTCGGTACCGATGTGGCTGTGCCAGACGATAGATTCATTCCGTTTTATCATTCGATAAAAAAGATAGTTGAAGAAGCAGGATTGAACTACGTTGCTTACGGACATTTCGGTAATTCACACGTGCACCTGAATATGCTGCCAAAAACGGATGGCGAGTTTGAAACAGGAAAGCAGCTTTATAAACGGATATGTATTGAAGCAATAAAAGCAGGCGGAACATTTTCAGCGGAGCACGGAGTCGGTAAAAACAAAACCGGACTGCTTTTGGAAATGTACAGTGAAAAGAATGTTCAAAAGATGCGGCTGCTTAAAAAGCGGCTCGACCCGAATTATATTTTAGGCGTGGGGAATATTTTTACGAAGGAGTGATTGAATTAATTAAAACTCATCCAGTGCGGAAGTGATAAGTTTTATAAGTGATTTCCTGTCGAATGGTTTTGCAATGTAATGTGTGCATCCACCCGAACGGATTGTTTTTTCATCTTCACGCATAGCGTAAGCGGTAACTGCTATACGCGGAACATTTTTATAATACGGGTCTTCGCTTAATTTTTTACAGAACTCCAACCCGGTTAACCCTCTTCCTAAATTCATATCAACAAGAACGGCACTGTAATGTACTTCCCTGATTTTAACAAATGCTTCTTCCGAATTCTCGGCGGTATCAACCTCGCAGCAATCGCTAAGAAACCTTGATACCACTTCGCGACTAATATCGTCATCCTCAACGTATAAAATTTTAGGTAAGCTGTTATTCTTCTCCATCACAAATTATTTAGTTGGTTTCTGATTCCGGTTTCACTTCTCAATTTTATAAGTTGTACCGTCTTTTGAATCCTGCAAAAGAATGCCAAGCTCTTTAAGCTTGTCGCGTATCTCATCGGCAAGTGCGTAGTTCTTATCCTTCTTTGCTTTAAGTCTGATATCAATCAGCAGATTGATTAAATCGCCGGTTAAGCTTTCATCTGCAACTGTTTTAGCCGATTCGAAATCCATTATACCCAGCACCCCTACTGCGGTTTTATCTAAAAACTCTTTTACGTTTTTGTAGAACTCCGCTTTAATATTTTCATTCTCTGCTATTAATCTATTTACTTCTTTAACAAAATCAAAGATTACAGCGGCAGCTTGCGAGGTATTAAAATCATCGTCCATTGCCGCTTTGAATTTCTCTTCGTAAGCTTTGATATCAATTGAAGGCATTTCTCCTTCGGTACGGTTTAACTCAATCTCGCGAATAATTTTCTCCGCAAGATTTTTCAGTTTTGCAGCACCGCGTTCAGCTCCCTCAAGCAACTCATCGCTAAAGTTGAGCGGTCCGCGGTAGTATGCCTGCGAGAAGAAGAGCCGTATTGCTTCAGCCGAATATTTTTTAAGCACTTCTCTTGCAGTAAAAAAGTTACCGAGCGATTTCGACATTTTTTCGTTGTCGATATTCAAAAAGCCGAAGTGGAGCCAGTACTTTACGAACGGTTTATCGGTTGCAGCTACGCTTTGTGCAATTTCGTTTTCGTGATGCGGAAAAATCAAATCGTTTCCGCCGGCGTGAATATCAAAATACTCGCCCAAATGTTTGCAGCTCATTACAGAGCATTCGATATGCCAGCCGGGTCTGCATTTTCCCCATTTGCTTTCCCAGTACGGTTCACCTTCTTTTGCTTTTTTCCAGAGTGCAAAATCGAGCGGGTCTTTTTTATCTTCATCCACATCAACTCTTGCACCCGATTCAAGCTCTTCGATATTCTTTCCGCTTAACTTGCCGTACTGATTGAACTTTCTCACATCGTAAAAAACATTGCCGTCAACATTGTAAGCAAAACCTTTCTCTTCTAACTTTTCAATCATCGCTATTATATCTTCAATATGCTCGGTTGCTTTGGGATATATATCGGCTTTCTTAATTTTTAATTTCTCTATGTCTTCAAAGAATGCAGTTATATATTTTTTCGAAACTTCTTCGAACTTAAGCTTTTCTTCATTCGACTTTTTAATAATCTTATCGTCAACATCGGTCAGGTTCATAACAAACTTAACTTTGTATCCACTGTACTCGAGGTAACGACGCACGATATCTGCCATAACAAACGAGCGTGCATTGCCGATGTGAAAATAATCGTATACCGTTGGTCCGCACATATACATACGTACTTCGGGCGGGTTCAAAGGTTCGAATGTCTCTTTCCTTTTTGTAAGCGTGTTATAAATTTTTAGCATTACTTTCTCCGGTTCAAAAGCTGACTGAACAGCATATCTTTTAAAATTATTCCTGCAAATATAATCATTTCATCAGAAGTGTTAGAAGTGACAGGCACTTGTGTATATAAAATTTTCCCCTCCTTTGCAAGGAGGGGCAGATTCCGGCTGAAAGACGGAATCGGGGTGGTTTGCTGCAATAGCTATAATCTTGTTCACGGCTTTTATGTGTGCATCAAGCTTCTGTAAGCACACCACCCCCGACTAAAGTATGTGTTGCACAAGTATAAATTGTCATTCTGAATGGAGCGAAGCGGAATGAAGAATCTCGCCTTTAACAGAATTGAGACACTTCACTTCGTTCAGTGTGACAAAAATTAGTTCTGCAACAGACTCTAAAGTCGACC
>JAJRSV010000190.1 GCA_024278655.1 Bacteroidota bacterium
AAATATCTTCGGAACAATTTTTCCAGTTTCTTTTTGCTCCTCTTCCCTTCTCCCTTTCCCAGGTTATACGGTTCCGCACATTTAAATATTTCATTCCGACGTTTAAAATTGTGTGCGAGGTTTTCCAGTCGCCGCAAATGTAAACCGAAGCATTATCCTTCAAAAGCGGCATTAGTTCGGCAAACCATTTTTCGAACCACTTTTCGTACTCTTTTAAATCCATACTCTTAAAAGAAACACGGTTGAACTTTTTTGTAAGGTTATACGGCGGGTCGATAAACAACAAGTCGATAAACTTTTCCGGAAGGAACCGAACCACTTCTTCTACCGGCTGCTTGAGAATCTTATTTTTTACATCACTTACTTTAACCGGTGCTTTTATTTGTACGAGTTTCTTTTTGTAAACGGTAATTTCTTCTTCGTTTAAAGTAATCGTTCTATTTAATGGTGCTCTTTTTTTCAAAAGTAATCTGTTTTATTTTTTTCTGAGAAGTATAATTTTCCGGCTGGTACTAATTTAAGTAAAATTAAGCGCGCAGTTTATAATATTTTTCTCTCAACATTTTCATTTCGTCAATCACCTGCAGCAAGTGTTCCTGTAATTTTTTGTTCAATTCCGAAATACCATCGTGTATGTTGTTGTTAATTGCCGCTTCCTCCAATTCGAAACAGATATCGGCAATGCTTTTAATTCCCAGAGTTAATGCACTGCCTTTAAGTTTGTGCGTGTAAAATTTCAACTTGTCAAAATCCTTAAGCGTAATCGCATTATCTATTTCTCTCATCAGCACCGGCAGGTCTTTTATATATATGTCGAACAATTCAATTAGAAAATCGATGTCTTCTTTGGTTTCAACTTCTTTTAAAAATGTAATGTTATCTTCATCAACTATTTTGGTGTCTAACTTTTCCTCTTTAATTTCATCGAAGCGGACTTCTTTTTCCTTATCAATTATTTCGCCCCATTTGTTCAAAAGGTCGCGCAGGTCTTCAACACGTATCGGTTTATTAATGTAATCATCCATTCCCACACTTTTACAAGCTTCGGTTGAACTCATCATCAGGTCGGCGGTCATTGCAATAATTTTAGGATTCTTTTTCCCTTCCAGCTCTTCACGAATTCTTTTCGTTGTTTCAACTCCGTCAATCTGCGGCATCAACAAATCCATAAAAATTATGTCATATTCTTTTTTTCCGATTGCTTCCAACGCCTGAAATCCATCCGAAGCAATATCTGCCTGGTATCCCAATTTCTCAAGAATTCTCGTTGCCACTTTTTGATTTACAAGATTATCTTCAACCAAAAGAATCTTTAACGGATATGCTTTTTCGGGTTCATACTTCGATTTGAAAGCTTCCTGTTTAGCGGGAGGTGAAGTACTCGTAAACAATTTGAAGAGTGCCTGATGCAGCGGTTTCCGGCGCACCGGTTTGCTTACGTTGAGTACGTTCGGGTCCTGCAGATTGATTAAGGTATCGGGCTGCTTACCGATTGGCGAAAGAATAATAACCGGAAGCTTAAGCAGGTCTTCGCGTCCTCTTACACGTTTAATTAATTCGGTTATTTCCAAATCGGTTGTTTTAAGATCGATGATTACCGCATCTACCCTGTTTCCCTTCACAAAATATTCCAGCGATTCGGTTGGTGTTTCGAAGCCGATAGCTTTCATTCCCCATTCTTCTATCTGCTCAACTAAAATCGACCTGCTCGTTTCATCATGTTCAATTACAAGAATGACCCTGTCGCTAAAAATCGGTAGAGTTTTATACTGATAAAATATCGTATCATCGATTGCCTTATCGGCAATAATGTTAAAGTAAAACGTGGTTCCTTTTCCCTCTTCGCTTTCAACAGACATTTTACCGCCCATCATTTCGGCAAGACGTTTGCTTATTACCAGACCGAGTCCCGTTCCTCCGTAGCTTCGCGAAGTAGATGAATCGACCTGGCTGAAAGGTTTGAAGAGCTTATCCATCTTGTCTTTCGGAATACCGATGCCCGTATCCTTAACAGCAAAATTAATTGAGTACCTGTTTGCTGCAATCTGTTCGGCTGAAACATCAATAAACACCTGCCCTTTTTCAGTAAACTTAACGGCGTTGCTTACAAGGTTCACAAGAATTTGCCTTAACCTTGTTACATCACCGTTAATCGCAGTAGGCGTTCCTTTGTTAAAACGGTAAATCAGCTCAAGAGATTTTTCAGAAGCTCTGGATGCAAGCAAGTCGAGAGAATCTTCGATACATTCTCTCAAATCCAACGGCTGGTTTTCAAGGTCGAGTTTTTCCGATTCAATCTTCGAAAAGTCGAGTATGTCGTTAATGATAACCAAAAGCTGTACGCCGCTTAGACGTATCGTTCTAACATATTCGCGCTGAATATCATCAAGCATCGTATCGAGCAGCAGTCCTGTCATCCCGATAACTCCGTTCATCGGGGTTCTTATTTCGTGGCTCATCAGTGCAAGGAACTCGCTTTTTGCACGTGCAGCGTTCTCGGCTTTCTTAACGGCACGGTCGAGTTCTTCATTCTTCCGTATTAAAACTTCCCTGAATATGTTTCTTCTTATTACGGCACCGATTGTAGATGCCATAGTAATTAAAATCGATTCTTCATTGTCGGTCCATATACGGTCTTCCTCCATTTCATCGAAACCGATAAATCCCCAGTAAATGTTATCAATCATTATCGGCACGAGTATTATCGATTTAATGTTTTTATCAATAAAATTCTGCCTGTCGGATTCGGAAAGGTCTTTAATTACAAACTTAAGCGTTTTGCCCTGCGAAAAGTTTTCGTAAAAATTAAGCGATGCAAATCGTGAGTACGATATTTTCTGAAATTCCGGATTCCTTATTTGTGCTTCCGTTCCTTCCGAAGCCCATTCGTAAACCAGACTGAAATACATCTCCTCGGTTTCCTGGTTCAACTGGTGCTGGAAAATATAAACCCTGTCAACATCAGCCGCCTGCCCTAAAATCTTCAGTGCCTTATTAAATCCTTCTTCTTCGTCTTTCGATGAGATAAGCATTTTGGTTGCATCGGCAATACCCTGCAACAGCTTATCTTTCTTTTCAATAATCCTTTCGTTCTCTTTTCTCGAGGTGATATCCCGGAAGATACTTAACAAATACTTTTTGTTGCTCGGTCCTTTTATAAATGAGTTCGATACTTCGAGTTCTTTTGTGGAACCGTTCCAAAGGTTTACCGTAGTTTCGTACTTGGTTTTAACGGTTTCGTTTTTAAAATCAACAAGGTACTCATTAAGAATTTTTTCGCCGAAGTCGTCTTTGTAAATAGATGAGAGTAATTGCCCTTCGATTTCAAACCTCGATTTACCAATCATTTTCGCATAAGCTTCGTTGCACATAAAAATCTTGCCGTTTTCGTCGGTCAGCCGCATACCGTCGTAAGAATTTTCCCACACAATCCTGAAAGTATCCTCGGACGATTTAAGTTTTTCTTCTGTAATCACTCTTCTCGAAATATCTCGAATTGTGCCCTGGGCAACTTTCTCACCGTAGATGTCAACCAAAGTACCCATCACTTCCACGGGAACCCGCCTGCCGGTTTTGTGCACCAATTCCGACCGGTAAACAATTAGTTTCCGCTCTTTAAAAACTTTACGCATCGTCTCAAACGATTCGTCGAGTTTATCTTTAGGCACAAAGGTGGTAAATGATTGCCCGACTATCTCATCGGGTTTGAATCCGAGCATCTCCTCGCAGGAAGGACTTATATACAGTACTTTACCGGTTTTCGAGATTCTTATTATTACATCGATTGATGATTCGGTTAGTACTTTCAGGTTGGCATTTTCCTGAACCAACTTATAGAATGACTGGCTTATCCTGCTTAATAAATTCTGATACTTCTCGCTTAAAATATTCTGAGTAATTAATTCATCCAGAAGCAGACGCAGTTCGCTTACTTCGGTCGGATTAATTGCGAGTTTATTTTCGTCAATTTGTGTGGTCACTACTTATAAACAGTTTGTAGAATAACAATATTTTTGCCTTTAGTGCAATTTAATATTTTTATTTAAAAATAAGTATCCCTAAGCCATTTATTTTTAATTAGTTATGAAAGTAAAAAACCGGGGAAAATTTAAAATATTTCAGTTAAATACTCCAATTTTCTTGCTTACCTAAAGGCAATTTTCTATGTTTGATTTCAATTTTCTCAAAATTTAAAAGCATCAAAAAAGGAAACAATTATGAGTAGAAAAATAGTAGCAATGCCGGGCGATGGTATCGGCAAAATTGTTCTTCCCGAAGCCATACGTGTGTTGGAAGCCGCCGGGTTTAATGCGGAATATATTCACGCAGATATCGGTTGGGAATTCTGGTGCAAGCAAGGTAATGCACTTCCCGAAAGAACCGTGGAACTGCTTGAAGAACACAAGATAGGATTGTTCGGTGCAATAACAAGCAAGCCGAAAGATGCGGCTGCAGAGGAATTAGACCCTGCACTGAAAGATAAAGGTTATGTTTACTTTTCGCCTATCGTTGGCTTGCGTCAGCATTTTAATCTGGATATTTGCATTCGTCCATGTCAGTCATTTAAAGGTAACCCGTTAAACTTCATACGAAGAAGTGCAGACGGCGGCTACGAAGAGCCGTTGGTTAATGCAGTTGTTTTCAGGCAGAACACCGAAGGACTTTACGCAGGAGTCGAATGGACGAATCCCCCGAAAGAAGTACGCGCCGCACTCGAAACACATCCGAAGATGAAAAAATTTGCAAACATACCGAGCGAAGACCTTGCAATTTCAACACGCATAGTTTCGCGTCCCGCCTGCAGAAGAATCATCCGCTCGGCTTTTGAGTACGCGAAAAAATTCGGCTACAAAAGTGTTACCGTTTGCGAGAAACCGAACGTGTTAAGGGAAACATCGGGAATGATGCTGAACGAAGCAAGAAACATATCAAAAGATTTTCCGGATATCGAGTTGTGGGAAACAAACATCGATGCACAAATGATGTGGCTTACCAAGAATCCCGAAACATACGGAGTTATAGTTTCCGAAAATATGTTCGGTGATATTGTGAGCGACGGCTTTGCCGGACTGGTTGGAGGCTTAGGATTTGCCTGCAGCGCAAACATCGGCGATGAAGTTGCTGTATTCGAACCGACACATGGTTCTGCACCAAAGTATGCTGAGCTTAATCCTTCAATCGTTAATCCCATTGCAATGATTTTAAGTGCCTGCATGATGTTAGACCACATCGGCGAAGAAGAAAAAGCGGCTAAAATAAGAAAAGCCATTGCCGCAGTTGTTGAAGAAGGTAAAGTGAAGACTTACGATATGATGAAATTAAGAGGCAGTGCCGAAGCGATTAAACAAGGTGCTGCAACCACACAGCAGATGACCGATGCAATAATCAGCAATTTATAAACGGGAGAATGATATGAGAAATAAAGTATTAAATATATGGCCCGAGATAAAATGGATTGAAAACGAGGAACTGCGCGAAAGGGTGCTCGACTGCTGGGTTTACGCAATCGAGAACAGTAAACTGCAAATTGATGACTTAACGAAAATCCCCTTCTCGCTTTTACTTAAGGATTGTAATATCTCTTTTATGAACCACAAGCGAACGGCGGTTCAACTTTCGGTTGATATTGCAAAACGGATGAAAGAAAACTTCGGCGATGAAATAAAAATCAATATGGATATTTTGATTGCAGGCGCAATTCTTATCGACGTAGGAAAGCTTGTTGAATACGATATGGTTGACGGAAAATTAACTACAAGCAATGCCGGGAAAATACTTCGTCATCCGTTTAGCGGTGTGGCTATTGCAGACAGGTTCGGCATACCGCCCGAAGTACAGCATATAATTGCTTATCACTCGAAGGAAGGTGATTTGGCACAAAGAAGCGTTGAAGCGATAATTGTTCATCATGCTGATTTTGTTTCGTTCGAACCGTTTAAAGCGTAATATTTCAAACGTCAGATGTCAGATGTCAAATGTCAGACGTCAAACGAGGATGTGAAAAATTAGTTCTAATTCTGTAATAACTTAATTAACTAATTATAAATAATATTTTGGAGGGAATTATGCTAAAGTTGAAACACAAAAATCTTGACGTTTGGCAGTTGGCTGTGAAATTTATCTCAAAGCTGTACAAAATTACTGCGAAGTATCCGAAAGAAGAATTGTTTGGATTAACAAGCCAAACGAGAAGAGCAGCAATTTCTATCTCTGCTAATATCGCAGAAGGTGCTTCAAGGAAAAGTTTAGTTGAGCGAAAAAGATTTTTTGAAATATCCAGATCTTCTTTAGTTGAAGTTGATACGCATTTAGAAATCGCAAAAGAATTAAAGTATTTAGACAAAAAGGAAATATCTGAATTAGACAAAGACTTAAATGAATTATTTGCTAAAATGTCTAATTTCATAGAGAAAGCTAAATAAAATATTTCCTCTGACATTTGACGTTTGACATTTGACATCCTAAAATAAGGATGGAAATAGACCACTGTATAAATTCAGGAGACTGATAATGGCCCAAACACTCGTAGAAAAAATCGCACAAAAATTTACGGTTGGATTACAACCCGGACGAGAAGTCAGCTCGGGTGATTATATAATGATTCAACCCGCTTACGTAATGACGCACGATAATACAGGTGCGGTTATTCCAAAATTTAAATCAATCGGCGCATCAAAACTTTTTAACCCACGGCAGGTGGTTCATACACTCGACCACAACGTGCAGGATAAAAGCGAAAAGAATTTAGAGAAGTACAGAAAGATTGAAGAGTTCTCTAAAGCAATGGGCGCAGATTTTTATCCCGCCGGCAGAGGTATCGGACATCAGATAATGTGTGAGGAAGGTTACGCATTTCCCGGAACAATGGTGGTAGCTTCCGACAGCCATTCGAATATGTACGGCGGACTCGGATGTTTGGGCACTCCAATTGTACGAACCGATGCTGCCGCTATTTGGGCAACGGGAAAAACCTGGTGAAAGATTCCCCCTATTGCAAAAGTTGAATTTGTCGGCGAGCTGCAGAAAGGTGTAACCGGCAAAGATGTTATAATTGCTTTGTGTGGCTACTTCAATCACGATGAAGTTTTAAACCACGCAATTGAGTTTACAGGCGAAGGTGTAAAACATCTTACTTTGGAAGAACGTCTGACCATTGCAAATATGACAACCGAGTGGGGCGCTTTGGCAGGAGTCTTCCCTGTTGATGAAATAACAATCCAATGGTTAAAAGAAAGAGCCGAATATATTGAAAAGAGAGGATTGGCTGGTGTTCCTTCTGATGCAGATGGTAACGGTAAACATCCGAGATTAAATAAAGAAAGAATTGCAGAACTGGAAAAGAACATCCCGGCTGCCGATGATGGGGCTTTTTATTCCAAAGAGCTTGTCATAGATTTATCAACTATTGAACCTTACGTTGCCGGACCGAATTCGGTAAAAGTAATGGCTCCCGTTTCCGAGCTTAAGCAAAAACAAATAAAAATCAACAAAGCATATCTTGTTTCGTGCGTTAACAGCAGATTAGATGATATAAAGGAAGCAGCGGAAATTGTTAAAGGTAAAAAAGTTGCAGAAGGCGTTGAGTTTTATATTGCCGCCGCATCGAGCGAGGTACAGAAAGAAAGCGAGCGATTAGGTTACTGGCAAACGCTGTTAGAGGCAGGCGCAAAACCGCTGCCGCCTGGTTGTGGTCCGTGCATCGGACTCGGAACAGGATTGTTAGAAGACGGTGAAGTGGGAATCTCCGCAACTAACAGAAATTTCAAAGGAAGGATGGGCTCGAGAAATGCCGAAGCGTACCTTGCTTCGCCTGCTGTAGTTGCTCAATCGGCAATATCAGGCTACATCGATTATTATTGGAACGGAAAACATTCCCAAATTAAAGGTGAAGTTAAAGAGAACAAAAAGACCGTTGCCGAAATACCGGAAGTAAAAATTTTAGACGGCTTTCCTACCGAAATCGAAGGCGATTTAATTTTTTGCACACAGGATAATTTAAACACAGACGGCATTTATCCCGGCAAGTACACTTATATGGATGATTTAACACCCGAACAAATGGCTGAAGTAGTTATGGAGAATTACGACACAGAATTTAAAAATCTGGTAAAGAAAGGCGATGTTTTAGCCGGCGGATTTAACTTCGGAACGGGAAGCTCACGC
>JAJRSV010000191.1 GCA_024278655.1 Bacteroidota bacterium
AAACTCCTAAAAAAGCAAACCGCTCAGTCAAGCTGATAACTTGCGTTGCAACAAACACCGTTGCACTGCTGGACATAATGATTAAAAAAGGACAAATCAGCATTATTGCAATATAATCGGTAAATTTACGGCTGATCGCCCGGTCTTTTTTTATGCCCCAAATATCATTAAAAGACTTTTCAATATTTCCCAAAACTTTAATAACCGTCCAAAAAAGTATCAGGATACCAATACCAGCTATCATTCCGCCTTTTGTATTATCAAGCATGGCCTGAGCAAATCCAATAACTTGGGCAATGATCTCTTCCTGCCCGGGCATCCGTTCCAGCAACTGGCTCTCGAGCATCTTTTCAAAACCAAACCCTTTAGCAACGCCAAAAGCCATCGCAACTACAGGCACAATTGATAGTAATGAATAAAATGTCAACGCAGAAGCGCGCAACTGGCATTTATCTTCATTAAACCCACGTAACGCTAAGAGAATAACTCTCAACTGTTTGATGAAAAATGATTTAGATTTTGTAAGATCCTTTAATCTAATTCTCCAAATGTCCGTCGAGATAAAACTAACTACTTTTTTAACCATCGTATTATCTCCTTAATAACTTATTTTACGCTGGCGCGAATAATCTCCTGCGTTTCAACAGGCTTATCACCCGGCCCGACTTCAACATTTTCAATCGCTTCTACAACATCATACCCAGAAATAACCTCTCCAAAAATAGTGTGTTTCATATTTAACCACGGCGTTTCTTTAGTAGTAATAAAGAATTGGCTGCCATTAGTATTAGGCCCGGAATTTGCCATCGCTAATATCCCTGCGCGGTCAAATTGAGCCGTCGGTGTTACTTCATCCTCAAAAGGCTTTCCCCAAACCGATTCACCACCCCGTCCAGTGCCGTCAGGATCTCCGCCTTGAATCATAAAATTTTTAATAACTCTATGAAAAATTATCCCGTCATAATATCCATCATTAATTAACTTGGTAAAATTCTCACAAGCCTTTGGGGCAACTTCCGGCATCAATTTAATTTCAATATTTCCCTGTGTTGTCTCTAAAATAACTACCATATCCTCTATCTCCTTTTGATTTAATTGAACTGGCTGATCAGATGGAGTACATCCCTCGCCTAAAAAAAGCAAACTACATAAAACTACAGCTAAAACAATTCCAAATATTGATTTCATAAATCCCCCAAAAAAACCATTCTTTTATTTGAGCTTAACTTTACCCGAAGCCGGATTGGCTCCGGTAACTTTCTTCATTTGCCCGGGAGCACCAAGCTTCTTAATCTGCCCAGAGCACATGCATTACATAGCAACACAACTCCTATTAAACTAGCTAATATTACCCTTCCGCATAATTTTTCACCTTTTAAATTAATTTATTGCCCGCAACTTAGCATCACATTTGATCTTTAGGCTACTCAATATTCTTTCCTGAATAATATTAACTTCGTCATCGGTCAGAGTACTATCTGCCGACTGAAAGGTAAGGCTGAAGGTTAAACTCTTGTATCCATCTGCAATTTGCTTTCCTTTATATTCATCCACAAATTCTATTTTCTTTAATTCATTTCCGCCTTCTGCCTTCATCACCCCGACAATATCAGCATATTTTTCCTGCTGCTTTACAACCAAGCTCAAAGCTCTTAACGACGAGGGAAATTTCGGCAAAGGTTTAAATTGAACGTCAAGTTGAACTAAAGGTAAAATCTTATCCAGATTAATTTCAGCGGCATAAACGTCTTTTTGAACATCAAAATACGAACTCAGAATATTTCTATTAACTCTTCCGATAAAACCTACCGTTTGGCCTGCGATAATTATTGCAAGTGAACAAGGATCATCCAAAAATACCTGTCTTCGCTTAACGCAATCCATTTCTGTTATCCCTAAGCTATCAAATAAATTTTGTATTATCCCTTTCAGTTTAAATAAATCGGCTTTATATTCTTTATTTTGCCAGTTAGATAACAATTTCCCGCTGATACAAACAGCCAAATTTGTCGTCTCAGAAATTGATTTACTAAAATTATATACCTTCCCGGTTTCAAAAATGTTTATATCCGCCTCTTGGCGATTATAATTATGTTTCACAACAGATAATAATCCCGGCAAAATCATCGGCCGCATAAATTCCTGCTCTTTACTCAATGGGTTAGCTATGCGTACCGCTGCGGAATTTAAAGAAAGAGCCTTTAAAACATTTTCATTGATTAAACTATACGTAATCGCTTCAAATAAACCCTGCGCAGTCAAAACCTGGCGAGCTTTATTGTTCAGCCAGCGTAAATTATTGCGCGGCTCTTCGGATAAATACGGCTTAACCAAAGGAAGCCTAGCCGGAATTTTATCATAACCGTGATGCCGCGCGATTTCTTCAAGCAAGTCTTCCTGCATGGTAACATCTGTTCTAAACGATGGCGGGGTTATTTTTAATCCATCTTTACCGCTAACCACAACCTTAAATCCTAACCCGTCAAAAAACTTTTTTATATTCGAGGGCTTTAATGCTACGCCCAAAATATTATTTGCAGACTGTATAGACAGATTAATCACATTAGCGGTTTTTCTTTTTTGCTGCACCGATTTTAATTCAGCGATTTTCCCTCTAGCACTTTCTTCAATTAATACGCTGGCTCTATTCGATGCAGGAATAACATTATCAAAGTCTACTTTACGCTCAAACCTATAAGACGACTCACTCGAGATACCCAGCATTCGTGAAGACCGGCGAATTAACACCGCATCGAAAGACGCGCTTTCCAAAAGCACGTTTTTGGTACTCTCAGTAACTTCAGTATCTTTGCCACCCATAATGCCGGCAATCGTAACCGGACGTTTGCTGTCGGCAATAACCAAAATACGCGAATCAAGCTTATGCTTAATGCCGTCGATCGTGGTAATTTCCTCCCCATTTCGCGCACGCCTAACCTCAATTTTATTACCCTCTAATTTATCGTAATCAAACGCATGCAGAGGCTGGCCGGTTTCAAACAAGCAGAAATTAGTAATATCTACAACATTATTAACCGCTCTCAATCCAGCACTCTCCAGCCGTTTAATCATTTTTGCAGGAGATTCTTTAACATTACAATTCTTAATTAATCTCGCAGAATAAAGAGAACAGTCTTTTTTGTCCTCAATCAATATTGAAAATTCATTTTTAGTTTTGATTACCTGATTAACGACCGGTGGTTTAAATTTTAGCTTAACACCGGAAATTACAGCAACTTCCCGGGCTAATCCCACTATGCTTAGCCAATCCGGACGGTTAGGGGTAACTTCAATTTCAAGGACATTATCCCCGCCCTGATCCAACACAGCTTCAACCTCCATCCCGGCTGAAGTCAAAAGCTCAATCAACTTATCACAGGATAACTTAACATCTACGTATTCTTTTAACCAGCTTAACGGTAATAACATGTTTTATTTAATCCCCTCGGTCACTGTTCCATTCATTTTATGTACATATACATAGCGCATTGTAGTAACATAACCTGCACGTTTCACACGGAAATCCCAACGCCAAGAATCATACGCTTCCATAAAACCCGCCGGTTCCATCCCGCCCATATATTCTTTAGCCAGCACTCGAGATTCATGTTTATTAATCCCGTCTGATTTATCGACGATAAAATTCGTTGTTCCGCAACCCGCAACAACGATGACGATTAGAAC
>JAJRSV010000192.1 GCA_024278655.1 Bacteroidota bacterium
ATCTCTTCAAAAGTTCCGACCGCCACAAGCTTTCCGCCTTCATCTCCCGCTTTGGGACCAAGATCGAAAATCAAATCTGCATTCTCTATCATTTCGGTATCGTGTTCAACAACGAGTACTGTGTTTCCGATATCGCGTAAATCCTTGAGCAGCTTAATCAACTTTGCATTGTCGCGCGGGTGTAGTCCTATGGTAGGTTCATCCAAAACATAAAGAGTTCCGACTAATGACGAACCGAGCGATGTGGCAAGATTTATCCGCTGTGTTTCTCCGCCCGAAAGTGTACTGCTTAACCTGTCGAGCGTAAGATAACCGATGCCGACGTTATTAAGAAATGTAAGACGTTTTATAATTTCTTTCAGCACCCTGTCTGCAACAAGCGATTCGTACTCATTCAGCTTAAGGTTCTTAAAGAACTCAAGTGATTTTTCTATTGGAAGTTTAACAACATCGTATATTGATTTGCCGGCAATTTTAACCTGCAGCGCTTCTCTTCTTAAGCGGGAACCTTTGCATGCAGAACAGATTGTGTAACCGCGGTAACGTGAAAGTAAAACCCTTATGTGCATTTTGTAGGTTTTGGTTTCAAGCTCTTCAAAGAATCCGTCTATACCTTTATAACTGCCGAATCCCTTTCTTATCAGCTCGACCTGCTCGGGAGTTAATTTTTTGAAGGGAACATTAAGCGGTATTTTATACTTTTTTGCGTTCTGAACGAGCGCCCGAAGGTTTGCGCTGTACTTCGCCGAGCGAAACGGTGCAATTGCTCCGTCCATTATACTCAGGTTCGGATCGGGAATAACGAGATTCATATCGATGCCGATGGTCCTGCTGAATCCCTGGCATACAGGGCAGGCACCGAAAGGATTGTTGAACGAGAAAAATCTCGGTTCCGGTTCTTCATATCTTATTCCGCAGCATTCGTAAAACTTATTGAACTCTTTAATCTCATTTGTGTCGGCGTTGATAACAACGAGTCGGTCTTCACCTTCTTTAAAAGTTACTTCTATTGAGTCGGAGAGCCGCTCTCTTACTTCACCCTTAGCAACTTTGAATCGTTCAACTACAATGTAAATTCCCTTTTTAGTACCGGGGAGAAAATCTTCTTCGTTAAGGTTTATCAATCTGCCTTTGAAAAATATCCTGAAGAATCCCCTTTTCTTCAGAAGGTCAATCTCTTCTTTAACCGTATGCCCTTTATGATCGAACAAAGGAAAGCCGAGATAAAACTTTGCGCCGTCTTCCTGTTTTTCGAGCCATTCGGAAACTGTGGTTGTGGTATCTTTCTTTACTTCCTTTCCGCATTCAAAACAGATTGTTTTACCTATTCTTGCCCAAAGCAATCTTAAATAATCGTAAACCTCGGTTGTAGTGCCGACTGTGGAACGCGGATTGCGCGAACCTTTTTTCTGCTCTATTGCAACTGCAGGACTAATGCCCTGAATGAAATCGACATCGGGTTTATTCATTCGTTCTAAAAACTGCCGCGCATACGACGACAAGCTCTCAACATACCTGCGCTGTCCTTCCGCATAAATTGTATCGAACACAAGTGATGATTTACCGCTTCCGCTTACACCTGTAAACACAACAAGCTTATCCCTCGGAATCTCGAAGCTGAGATTTTTAAGGTTATGCTCGCGGGCGCCTTTAACAACTATTTTCTTATTGTTATTTCTCGGTTTGTTTATCGTCATAAAAATTATACTTTAATTGGGGATTGATAAAATCCAGACTTTAAATTTAAGAATTTATATCCAAACGAATGGTTAAAAATTTGGTAGTAAACTAATACCATATTCCTTAATGGAACAGACTATTTCGAAGTGTTTTTAATGTTAAAATCTTCTGTTTTACTGAATTCCATAAGCCCTCCCCTTTGGGGAGGGTTGGGTGGGGCTTTTTTTTACTTTTGTTCCAGCGATTTTAATTCTTTAATCTTCTCATCCAACATTTTAATCTTTTCATTCAGCTCTTTGGTTTTTTCGTCGAGCTGTTCTTCATATTCAACTTCGTCCCAGTAACCACGTTCTTCAAAGTATCCTTTGAAGAGCCAGTTGTGTTTTAGTGCTTCCATATTTTCGTTAAGCTTTATAGTTGCGGTTTTGGTTTCTTTCGAGATTTCCAGCAGGTTTGCAATTATTGCCGAAATTGTCGTGTCTTCTGCAGTTCCTTCGGCAACAAGCGAACCGAGAACACCTTTGCCGTTTTTTATGTTTGCAATAATCGTATCCACACCTTCTACGGCTTCATTAACTTTTGTAACAATCGTTCAGAGTCCCCTTCCCAGTTCATTATATATTTCAACAACATCTCTTAAATCGGCAGTAACGGAATCAAGACTGTTTGCAGCAGATTCGGTAATCTTAGCTGTGGAATAATAAAGCTGATCATCATTAAGGAGCTTGCCTAATGTTCCTTCTCCGTTATTAACCTTTGCCACAATATCCGCAAGATTTTTCGTCATCTCTTTTGTGTAAGCCATTATACCCTGCGTTTCTTCAATTACTTTTGCAAAGCTGACGGGTTCCCTTGCAAGTATTGCTCCCCCGTCTTCCACCTGTTCGGCTTTGCTTTCCTTAACATACAGCGCAATAAATTTGTAACCGACAAGTCCTTCCGTCTCGATTCCTGCTTCGGTGTCTTTACGTATAAACCGCTTAACATCGGAAACCAAACGCATTGTTACTTCGATTGTGCTTGCTCTATCGCCTATAATACGGATGTCTTTTACGGCACCTACATCAACACCGCTTAACCGGACAGGAGCACCGTTACGCAAACCTTCTACATTTTGAAAATACGCTTTAATTGTAAACGTTGATTTGAACAACGCTTCTTTGTTGCCTAAAACAAAGATAATAGTTACAAGCAGCACGCTGCCGACAAAAATAAATATACCTAATTTGGCAGTGCCTAATTTCTGATACATTAAACTCTCCCGTCTTTATTGATTACTTCATCACTAAAGAAGTTTTTTAAAAATGGATCTTCCGAAGCTAATAATTCTTTAATTGTACCTTCTTTAACTATATGCCCTTCATCTATAACAATTGCACAATCGGCAATGATTTTTGCGCAGAGCAAATCGTGCGTTACAACAATCGAAGTCATTTTATAAGCTTTTTGTAAATCTAATATTAATGTACTAATTTCTTTTGTCGTAATCGGGTCGAGTCCGGTTGTCGGTTCATCGTAAAGCATCAGTTTCGGTTTCGTAATTATCGATCTGGCTAATCCGATTCTTTTCCTCATACCGCCCGAAAGTTCCGAAGGCATTTTATCTATTGCATCACTAAGGTCAACCGCTTCCAATACATGATGCACTCTTTCATCAATTTCAGACTGAGGCCATTCAAAATTTCTTATCAGCGGAAATTCAAGATTTTCCCTTACGCTCATCGAATCGTACAACGCCGCACTTTGAAACAAAAACCCGATATCTTTACGCAGCTCGTTCAATTCTTTATCGTTTAACTCACCTACGTTTCTTCCGCAAAGATCAATTTCGCCGGCATCGGGTTCCATTAACCTGACCAAACATTTTAACAGCACACTCTTGCCCGTACCGCTCCTTCCAAACACAATCATATTCTGTCCCTCTTCAACATTCAGCGAAATACCGTCGAGCACAACGTTGCCGTCGAATGATTTGTGCAAATCTTTTATTTCGACCATATAATTATTTGACATTAGGCCACAACCATAATGTTAATTTCACTAATACCATATCGAAAATTAAAATGAGCAGCGAAGCAACAACGACTGAAGTCGTGGAAGCTTTTCCGACACCTTCGGTACCGTTTTTCGCGTTGTAACCTAAGTAAGCACCGACAATTCCGGCAATGTATCCGAAGACAAATGTTTTCAATATTCCGGGAACCGCATCGGCAAACTCGACTGCAAAAGTTACTCTGCCTGTAAAATATTCCCAGGTCATATTCTGAACAAGCACCACAGCAATGTAGGCACCGATGAGGGAAATAAAGATAACGTAAACAGTAAGTATGGGAAGAATCATAGTAGTTGCAAACACACGTGTAACCACTAAAAACCGGAATGGGTTAACACCTGAAACTTCCATAGCGTCAATCTGTTCGGTAACGCGCATTGAGCCTAATTCCGCACCTATACCCGAACTAACCCTTCCTGCAAAGATAAGCGCGGTAATTACAGGCACAAGTTCTCTTACTAAAGCAATACCGACCGAACCGGGCAGGTAAGCTTCTGCCCCGAATCGCTGCAACACCGGCTGGAGTTGCATGGTCATAACCAAGCCGATAATGAATCCGGTTACACCTACAATCGGAAGCGTCTTCATTCCAAGCTCAATCATGTGTTTTCGCACTTCGAACACTTCATACGGCGGCTTGAATACTTCCTTTAAGAAGCGGATTGTAAATGCCGAAAGCCCGCCGAGCAATTCAAAGAAGACCGCAAGCCGGTGCTCGGTGAGTATTAAAAAATGATTTAACTTATCTACTATGTATTCCTTCATTAAACGGAGCTTGTTGTTATTAAGTTTACACCCTGTTACAAAAATATGTAAAATGATTGTTAATATAAATTGAAGTTTGTTATTTACAGCACATTCTGTAAATGGTTTGGTTTCTCCAGGTTGAATCTTTCTGTTTGCCGGGAAGCACAAAAGTAAATTAAACTCTGTTTTAACTAAAAACTATTTGTTCAAATTTCCTGCTTGTTTTGCGTTTGGTTTCGAAGCTGCGCTTCGAACTACATTTTATTAGAATTATTTAATATTTTGAAATTAAGTTCGTTTAAATTCTTAAAAAGGATATTCGAAATGAAAAAACTTCAGCGAAGAAATTTTATTAAAACCACTGCAATTGCTGCCGCTGCGGCATCCACAGGTTTGATTGCGGCTTGCAATAATAAGAAAGAAACCAAAACTATAAACATCAACACGGGCAAAACGTACGAATGGAAAATGGTTACCGCATGGCCGCCGAAGTTCCCGATTCTCGGAGAGTATGCGGGAAAGATTGCGGAGTGGATTGAAAAAGCATCGGGCGGAAGATTGAAGATACAGGTTTACGGCGGCGGCGAGCTTGTTCCCGCGTTAGAAGTTTTTGATGCAGTCTCTTTCGGTGTTGCAGAGATGGGACACAGCGCATCGTATTATTGGGCAGGCAAAGCACCTTCCGCACAGTTTTTTGCAAGCGTTCCTTTCGGGATGAATGCAAGACAAATGATTGCATGGCTCTACTTTGGCGGCGGATTAGAACTATGGCGTAAGCTTTACGCCGACTTTAATCTTTATCCTTTCCCCAGCGGCAATACAGGCGGACAGATGGGTGGATGGTTCAATAAAGAAATAAATTCCGTTAACGACTTAAAAGGATTAAAAATAAGAATGCCCGGACTCGGCGGTAAAGTGATAACAAAAGCAGGTGCCACTTCGGTGCTTTCGCCGGGCGGCGAGCTTTATACAAATCTTGAGCGCGGTGTTATCGATGCACTCGAATGGATTGGTCCTTACCACGACTATCTGATGGGCTTCCATAAAATTGCAAAATACTACTACTATTCTGGCTGGCACGAACCCGGTTCTAACCTTGAGTTAATTGTAAACAAAGATGCTTACGAAGAACTGCCTCC
>JAJRSV010000193.1 GCA_024278655.1 Bacteroidota bacterium
GATAAGAAGCATAAGAAAACGAAAGAAAAGAAAAGAGCAATCGAAGCAGAGTGCAAAGATGCTTTCGTTCAGAAACGGAATGCAGGTTCTGCCCGAAGCGATTGCAAATCATTTGGGAAAAAGAGTGATACTTAATGCGGAAGTAACTTCGGTTAGAAAAACCGGCGAGGGTAATTACGGAGTTACATACAAACAAGGCGATAAAAATTTAACACTGCTTACCGATGTGGTTCTCTCAACACTTCCCGCATACATTGCCGCCGGCATCTTCGGTCATTTTGATGAAGAACTCGTAAAACATTTGAATGATATTTATTATCCGCCCGTGCTTGTGTTGTATCTTGCTTATAAGAAAAGTGATGTGGGACAGCCGTTAGATGGTTTCGGTTTTCTTGTTCCTTCAAAAGAAAACAAATCGTTTCTCGGTGCAATATGGAGTTCGGTGCTTTTCCCGAACCGTGCGGAAGAAAACAGTGCAGCTTTTACATTGTTTATTGGCGGCTCTCGCGATCCCGGATTTGTTGACGACAGTGAAGAGGCGGTTGTTAAAAGAGTGAGAAAAGAGTTCGAAGAAATAATGAAGATAAACGGCGGTCCTGTGTTTATTGCAAAAAAGTTTTGGCAGAAAGCAATTCCGCAGTACAATCTCGGCTACGTTGAGCACGAAAATTATTTCGATCATTTTGAAAAAGACAACAAGGGATTAATATTAAGCGGCAATTACCGCGGCGGAATCTCGGTTGGTGATTGTATCAAAAACGCTGAGGCGGTTGTCGATAAAATAAAAAACATTCATTGATTTTGTTGCAAAATATTTAACGTTAAAGGAGTTAAGATGGAAAAGAAATTCAACTTTAAAAGATTCAGAAGACTTCGTTATCATCCTCTTGTAAGAGATATGGTTAGAGAAACAGAGCTTTCGAAGAACGATTTGATCTACCCTTTGTTTGTTGTGCCCGGAGAGAATGTTAAAAACCCGGTAAAGTCAATGCCCGGTGTATTTCAGCTATCGATTGATAAGCTTGTTGAAGAATGTAAAGAAGTAAGAGACCTCGGAATACCCGCGGTTATACTTTTTGGAATTCCCGAACATAAAGACCCGGAAGGAACCGAAGCGTACGATCCGCACGGAATAATTCAAAGAGCGATTCAGGCAATTAAAAAAGAAGTAAATGATTTGCTGATAATCACGGATGTCTGTCTTTGCGAATACACTTCGCACGGACACTGTGGAATTCTTTCGGGCGATGAAATACTTAACGATGAAACAATAGCCGTGCTTGCAAAAGAAGCGGTTTCGCATGTAGAAGCGGGAGCCGATATGGTTGCACCATCGGATATGATGGACGGAAGAGTATTTGCAATACGAAAAGCACTTGATTATAAAGGTTACGTCAACGTTCCTATTATGAGTTACGCAGCAAAGTATTCGTCTGGATTTTACGGTCCCTTCCGCGATGCTGCGGAATCTACTCCGGCTTTCGGTGACAGACGCTCGCACCAGATGGATATAGGAAACATTAATGAAGCATTAAGGGAAGTCGAAGCGGACATAGAGGAATGTGCAGATATTGTAATGGTTAAACCCGCCGGACCATACCTCGATGTAATAAGAAAGGTAAAAGATAAATTCGGAATGCATACTGCTGCTTATCAGGTAAGCGGCGAGTTTTCGATGATTAAAGCTGCCGGACAAAACGACTGGATAGACGAAGAAAGAGTAATGATTGAATCACTAACTTCAATTAAACGTGCCGGCGCCGATATGATACTAACTTACTTCGCTAAAGATGCTGCAAAGTGGATTGATAGAAATAGCAAGTGATTAATTTTCTTTTTTATATAGCCATTCAACGTAATAATCGATAAGCCTTTGCAAATAATGAATGTTTTTTATATCAGCAAAGGCTTTCGTATCATTCTTTTCAAAAATCTCTTTTAATCTTTTTTCAACTTTAGAGTTTAAGGGATTTAATGCGCGATAAATATATTCCTTTTTCTCATCTATAAATTTTTCAATCTCTGGATTGGTAAAAGGAATGTTTTTGATATCATTCCAATTAACATTTTGCTTTTTGTTTAATAGTTCTTTAATTCTTTCAATTAATTCCTGTGCTTTGTTTCTATCCTTTGCTTCAATTATTAAGGTACCGTTATCCTCTGTTCTAAGAGTTATTAAAAAGTCGAAACCAAAATCTTTCAATTCGGTTTCATCAGGAAATAATGAATCGCTGTTGCTGGATAATATATTTTTAATGGTAAAATCTTTTCTTCTTGTTCTGAAGTAGAATTCACTATGTTTAACTGTTTTTTCAAATAATTCTTTTTCAATTGAGTTCAAATCCCTAATGTTTTTACTTTTTCCCAAAACAGATTCGAAGAATGAAATATCACTTAAAATTTCTTTGTCTATATGTTTTGTCATTTCAGATGAGCATAATCTTATATAATCAACCTTAATCATGTCTTTGCGAGATATTAAAGACTCGGGATCAAATACAAAACCATTTTTTAGAAGCTCATGCAATTTGTATTTAATTTCCATATAGTAGTCAACCAAACCTTTGCTCTTTATCCATGTATTGCTAACGCTATCGTATTTATAACTTTTCTTTTCCGTTTCTTTCGGAAAATATATTCCACCTAAAATATCATGGACAAGTTTTTCCTCTTTGTCTTTAAAATCAATTTTTTTAATGGGCACATTGGAAAGAGGAGTGTAGTAATATTCCCGCATATCGCCCTTTAACTTTGTGTTTTTGCCGTACCAGTCGTTTAGCAAAGATGAGTTTAACAATGCTAATAAATATTTTAAGTTTTCCTGTGTGCCTTCTTTCTTTGTTATGATAGTAATATCGGATTGAGGATATTTTTTTAAGTTTTCATACGCAAAGCGGTTATGTTTCGACCTGCGGGAAGTCACTAATTTTTCGTTTTCGAAAATATCAACTGACCTCGATCTATGTAACTCATACCAATTATATTTTTCATTGTATCTCTCAAGTCTGTATTCCAGCAATTGTTTAAATTTATTAAAGTGTTTCTCTATTGAAGGATAATCAGAGAGATTTTTTATCAAGTTAGAATAAATAACATAGTGCTCTTCACTTAAATTAAGATAATACTTTCTTATATCGGAATTTTTGTAGAAAGGTTTTATCACTTCTTTTTCTTTAGAATTTACTTTAATGGATTTTATTTGTTCTTTCGTAAAAATAAATATAGGATCGTTAACACGAATATTGAACTTTTTAACGATTTCTTTTGGTATTCTTTTAATGTTTTCTTTGGTTACCCGGTCAGCACCAGAAACAATTCCCTGATTCACATTAAAAAAATCGGTTAGTTTGTTGAAGTCATCATACTCAAAACTTTCTCTTTCTTTTGAGTACAAATACCATGCATTTTCATCAAGTTCACCCTGGGAGTAAATGCTATAATAAATATCTGCAATTTCATCACGTTTGTCATTTCCAAGAGAAAAATCTTCTTTTGCAACATCGGAAAACAATTCAAACTGTTTTAAATTTGTTAGCAAATCAATCCATCTTTTATAGTTTGTAACCACGTTGCCGGAAGAATCGATATACTTCGTCTGATCAAACACCCAATCTTTATTGAATTGAATGATTTTAATTTTGTTGTTTAGTCTTTCCTCTTCATTCTCACATTTTTCAAGAATAATTATAATGTTTTCCTGTCCCTTAGCTTCGGGGAAAAGTTTTATCCCTTTGAAGTCAATTATTTCAACAATCTTGGTTTTTTCAAGAATATAATTTCTTACGCTTGAAGCACTGTCGGCAGTAAGCCAATATTGAGTAGTGATAAATCCCAACTTGCCCCCTTCTTTCAATTTGCTGATGCCGAGAATTATAAAGTAGTAAAGGTAATCGGATCTGCCCTTATAAAAGTGTTTCCAGTATTCGTGTTCTTTTAAGGGTTCAAATAATTCTTTGTGTCCTTTTTCTCCTACGTAAGGTGGATTGCCAACCACATAATCAAAATCATTACCGTTAACTAATAGCTCAAACTTTAATTCTTTATCGCCAGCCAGCACATGCGATTTATTCACTCTAACATATTCTTCACCGTTAAACTCATTACGATTATAAATTGAAAGCAAACTGTCCTGTCTGAAAATTTTAAGCGAGCTTATTTTTCTATATTTGGGATTATCAATTCGTTTTACCAAAGGAAGTATTTGAATTATAACATTTATCTCTGCAAGAAAAGATGCGAAAGGTGTAATTTCAATTCCGTTTATACAATCTACAATGGCACGTTTTGCTTCAACTTCTTTGTTATTCCCAGCTAATCTGAAACGCCTTGCTATTTCTACTAAAAAACCACCGCTACCGCAAGCCGGATCTAAAAACGTCTTTTTTTCAAGTTTTCGTGTTTTATGAATATTAAATCCCACCCTGTTTAAAATAAGTTCAACAATAAAGTGAGGTGTATAATATTGTCCTTTATCTTTTCTATCTTCAAGATTTAAATAATGTTCATAAAGGTCACCGATAAGATCAAAGTCTATTTCGGCAAAGTTAATTTTCGAAAGTTCGAAGAGTACTTCGATGAACAAGTCCTCATCTTCAATCTGAAAATCGAAAGGTGTGCCATCATAAAAATAAGGATAGAAGTTACTTGCCTGGTATTTTGCTTCATAAAGAAGTTTGTGTAAAGTGTAATTTAAAGGAGGTTCTAATTTCGTTTTAAATCCACCGTTGTACAGGTTTTTCTCGATTAAATTGTTGTCTTCCAAAATTCTGATTAAAACAAGTTTTAACAGAACAACATAAGATGCTTGTTTTATAAATTCATCCAAGGCAATAGACTCAAAATCTTCATCATCAGCAATCTTCAATTCTAATGCAATGTTTTTCAATTCATGTTTTAATCGAAGCATCTCATCACTGTCCTCATCAAAGTCATCTATTTGTCTTTTTACTTCTCTCCTTATTTTATTTATCAGATTATAAACTATCTCTCGCAAAAAATCTTTGTCCGGAACTATTAGCTCTTCTGGTTTTCTGTTTTTAATTATCGATATAAATTCATCTTTGCTTATTTCACGATATAAAAATGTATCTACGAACCATTTGAAGTTATCAAATTCTGTGGAATTGTCGAGTTCATCTCTTTCAAGCAGTTCTAATAATTTTAATAAGTTTAGTGTTTTATCTTTTAACAGTTTAACTTTTATAGTACCATCAGGTTCATATATTCTTTGAAAGAATTCAAACTTTACAAGATTGAATAGTATTCCATATTGATAACCTTTCAGGTTAATAAGATATCTGCTTATCTGGTTATAAGGCGACTTTAGAGTATTTCCCTTACGAGAAATATCGGTGTTGGTTGATTTGGCATCTAAAACAAACAAATTCGTTTTTAATGTTCTAAAATCAGGTTTATCCCCCTTTTCCTCAACCTGCTGTAGGATATTTATGCTTGATTTATAACCTAATATTTCAAGTATGCTTAACAGCACAGGTGTAACGATTATATCTTCATCGCCAGCATGCTTACGTTGATATTCTTTTAAAGCACAGTATTCTTTAAAAGAAATTCGCTTATTGTTTTTATCTTTATATCTGTCTTGTTGAATTACGTTAAGTATACTTTTAAGTATTTTTTTATAACTAGTCATTATAACTTTATTCGTGGAAAATTTTTACTATTACGCAGAACGTTTGACCTGCCCGCTTCTTTAGAAAAGTTAATATTAATATATTACTTTTAGATAGCTAAAATAATATTACTAAATCTAAATAATAATTCAATTATTTTTGTGATGTTAAATATAAAGTTGAATAAATGAATAAGCTAATAGAAAGAATAACCGTTGATCCCAATATCTGCTTTGGAAAACCCTGTATAAAAGGTACTAGAATATGGGTCTCATTAATTCTCGATCTGCTTGCAGAAGGGATGACGACTGAGGAAATAATAAAGGAATATCCTCAGATTACCGAAGAGGACATTCGCGCTTGTATTGCTTATGGCGCAGAGATGTCGAGAGAAAAATTTGTTGATGTTAAAGTTGAAAAATAAAACCTTATCATAGTAGAATTAAATTAATTATAAAATTAAGAGTGATGACAAAATGAAATACCGTAAACTTGGAAAATCGGACATCGAAGTTTCTGAAATATCGCTCGGCTGCTGGACTATGGGCGGGCTGAACTGGGTTAACGGAATGCCTAACGGCTGGGCTAATGTTGATGAGAACGAAGTTGCCGAGGCAATAAATTACGCAATCGATAACGGAGTTAACCACTTTGATAACGCAGACGTTTACGGCAACGGCAGAGCCGAAAGAATGCTCGCAAGAATACTCGGCCACAGAACAAACAACTTTATCATTTCAACCAAAGTGGGATGGTTCCCCGGCACGGCAGCACACGCTTACGAACCGGCACACATACGTCATCAGTGCGAGCAATCGCTGATAAATCTTAAAAGAGATTACATAGATATCTATTATTTTCATCACGGACACTTTGGCGATAACGATGAATACCTTGACGATGCAATTGAAGTAATGTACCGGCTTAAAGAAGAAGGCAAAGTTAGAATAATCGGGCAATCGGCGTACTCTAATGAGGATTTTCAGAAACTTATTCCGAAAGTAAAACCGGATGTGATACAGAGTTATGCAAATGCGATGGAGACAGTGTTTTTGGAAGATGACAGTCCGACAAGAAAATTAATGGAAGAAAACCAGATTTCATTTGTTGCATTCAGACCTTTGGGACAAGGACTGCTGCTTGATAAATACCACAAGGAAAACCCGCCGCAGTTTGAGGATGGCGACCACCGGAAAGGGTTGGAAAGGTTTTCAGCCGAGAGTCTTGCAAAGTTAGAGCCGAAACTTGCCGCACTCAAAGAGAAGTTCGGTTCAACAACTGAAGATTTGGCACGTATGGCTTTACAGTATTTGCTTCATTACAAAGTTGTTGGCGCGGTAATACCGGGATTCAGAAATCTTCATCAGGTAAAAGTTAATTTATCAGGAGCAGATAAACCGTTAACCGATGAAGAGTTTGAATTTATTAACAAAGTTTTTGATAGCAATTAATTGTACATATAGTCGCAACAGCTTGCACTAATGAGTAAATTGTAAACAGCCCGATAAAATAACATAAACTGATATGATAACAATAATCGATTACGGTAATACAAATGCTAACGAACTGGCGGAATTTTTAAAAGGAATTTCTAACGATGTTATAGTTTCGGATGCAGAAGCTGATATTCTCAAAGCCGGTAAACTCATCCTGCCCGACAGCAGTGAAATTCCCCATTCGGTTAAAGCCCTTCATTTGCTTAATCTCTTTTCCGTTTTAAGGATGATTAAAAAGCCGATACTCGGTATCGGAACGGGAATGGATTTGATGACGGAATCATTCAAAGATTTGAACCTTACCTGCCTCGGCTGCTTTCCGGTTAAATGCGTAAAAACCGACGATGAAGCATTGAGCAAGGGAACATTTCTTAAAATTGATATCATTAAAGAATCTTTTCTGCTGAAAGATGTTAACGCCACGGATGAATTTTATTTTCAGAACCCCTGTATCATTCCCGTTAATGAATTCACTACGGCAGTTGTAAGAAACAGCGTTGAGTTTTCAGCAGCGATGGAAAAAAATCATCTGTTCGGGATTATGTTTGATCCGGTTAAATCGGGCGAAAGCGGAATCAAGGTTTTGGAAAAGTTTGTGGAACAAGATTAAAGTATGTAATTAAGGATTGCAAGATTAAAAAATTACAAGATTGAAAGATTATTTGTTTGACGTTTCACATTTGACGTTTGACAAAAAGACAAAAGTAAATCAATCAAAAAATCAACAGAATGATTGAATGGATGAGTAGTTATTTACAAAATTATAATCTGTAAACATCGAACGTTGAACCTTGCACGTCGAACGACAAACCAAGAACTACGAACCAGGCACCACGAACACCCCCAACAATAAATGACAACGAATGACTTAATGACTATAAATGACAATCAATAAATAGTCTTCACTTCGTTTAGCCGGGGCAAGCTAAGGACCAATAACAAATGACAAATGACCATTTCATTCAAGATAAATACTCTGATATTCCTCTCTTAACTTCTCTAAAATTTTGAAATACTCCGCTTCTTCGCCTATCGGTTCGTAAGTGCCTTCGAGTGCTTTTTTTCTTAAGGTGTGTCTGTCCACTTTTCCGCTTTCTAATCTCGGCATGTTATATAAAAATATTACTTCCTGCGGTTTTGCAATTGAGCCAATGTTTTCGCCGACATAATTACGCAACTCTTCTTTTAACAGAAGCGTTCCATCTGAAGAGTCATTCAAAGTAACAAAAGCAATTATTGCATTACCAATTACCTCATCGGGACGCTTAACAACAACCGCTTCTTTAACGCTCTCGTGTTCAGATAATACACGTTCTATTTCGGAGCCGCCCACTCTGTTGCCGGCTGTTTTTATTACATCATCAACACGACCGAGAATTTTCGCATAACCGGTTTTCTCCTTTACCGCAGCATCGCCGGTAAAATAGTTTCCTTTAAACTGGTTCCAGCAGTTTAATTTTGTTTCCGCTTTCTCTTCCTTATCTGTAAAGAACATAGATGGCCAACTGTCTTTTACAATCAGGTAACCGCCTTCGCCTTCGTTAACCGGAGTCCCTTTAATATCAACCACATCAACTTCTACACCGGGGAAAGGACAGCAGATATGTCCGGGTCTCATTTCGGATGCACCGGGCAGTGGCGAAATAAGTGCCGATCCGGTTTCCGTTTGCAGCCAGGTATTCACTACGGGGCATTTCTGTTTGCCGACAACCTTATAAAACCAAAGCCAAGTTTCCGGCTTAATAGGTTCCCCTTTCGTTCCCAATAATCTTAAACTCGAAAGGTCGTGTTTCTCAACCCAATCGTCTCCCTGCTTTAGTAATCCTCTTAATGTTGTTGGTTTTGTATGAAAAATATTGATTCGGTACTTTTCAATTAATTGCCAATAGCGGTCGGGCTGCGGGTGGATAGCCGAACCTTCGTACATAAACGTTGTCACGCCGTTTAGCAGCGGTCCGTAAATTGCGTAAGTGTGTCCCGAAATCCATCCTATATCTGAAGTCGTCCAGATAATATCCTCGTCCTTCAAATCGAAAATCCATTTTGAACTCAAGTATGCCTGAACCATATATCCCCCCGTGCGGTGAAGTATTTTTACCAAATCCCCTTTCGGTCCGTTTGTGAACATACTAAAAACCGGATGCTGTGCGAATAACTCTGCTGCATTGCATTCCGCAGTAACCGACGTTATCTCTTCGTTCCATAAATGTTCTTTATCTTTATCGATATGGAGCTCTGCTTCTTTGTTTCTCTGAAAGACGATAATATGTTCTGCGAATTCAATGCCTTCGGTTGCTTTGTTAACCGTTTCCTTTAGAGGAATGAAGTTTCCCTTCTTTAAAATATAATCCTGGGTTATAATTACTCTGCTGTTAAGCTTCTCTATCCTGTTGCGTAATGATTTGGCGCTTAAACCGCTGTAAATAACTGAATGAACCGCACCGATACGTGCACAGGCAAGCATTGCGATTACCGCTTCGGGAACCATTCCCATAAAAATCACAACGTTATCGCCCTTCTTTACGCCGTACTTTTTAAGAACATTTGCAAAAGCCGCAACCTGTGTAAACAGCAACTGGTATGTAAATATCTTTGTCTCGCCGTCTTCACTTTCCCATATCAACGCTGCTTTGTTCCGGTGTGCAGCATCGAGATGAACATCGAGGCAGTTGTAAGCAAGGTTCGTCTTTCCGCTCACATACCACTTTGAGTTAAATGCTTTTCCCTGTTTAATATCATTCCACTGTTTGAACCAGTGTAATTCCTTTGCCGTGTTGCTCCAGAATTTTTCCGGGTCTTCAACGGAGAATCTGTAAATCTTTTTATATTGATGATGCGAAGAAAAGTATGCCTGATTTTTAAATTCAGTAGGTGGGCTGAATTTTAATTCACCTGCCTTTGATGGTTTCGACGCTCCCCCGTTCTCAGTATGGCTGGTATGTGGCATTCTTCTGTAGTCCGATTCTGATTGGATTGTAGAATGTTTGTTTCTAAATTAGATATACCATTTTGAAAATGCAATTGCATAAAACTCATAAATTATTATTAATATCAGAGGAGTTATGAATACTATATTCTCTTCGGAAATTACAGTAAGACCGGATGATATAGACCTTAACAACCATGTTCACAATGCTAAATACCTCGATTACGTGCAGGCGGGCAGGTATGAACAAATGCGGAAAGATTATAAAATGCCAATGGAAGAATTTTTTGAGATGGGTTACAATTGGGTAACAAGCTCGGCACACATTGAATGGAAGCGTCCGTTAAAGCTCGGCGATACGGCAATAGTTAAAACGCAGATGGATTCTGTAAACGGTGCACAGTGCAGGGTAAACTTCTGGATTGAGAATAAGGAAACGGGCAAGTTGGTTTCGGAAGGATATTTTATTTACACAATGATTTCAATTAAGTCGGGAAGACCCGTACGTATATCCGATGAAATAGCAAACCGGTATTTAATTTAGCAGTTCAAATTTCAGAAAATAATTTTTAATTAAAACAGCGGAGGTGTAAAAGTGGAAGATTTTTTGAACAAAATTTTCTTTGGCAATACCGTGCTGGCATACATAAAAGCTGTCGGCATATTAATAATCGGTTTGATATTTATAAAAGTATTCAAGTCGATAGTTTTACGAAGGTTAAAAAAGTGGGCGGAAAAAACCCAGACCACCATTGATGATTTTGTAATACAGGGTATGCAGAAATCGGTTATACCGGTTTTATATTTTGTTGCTGTTTACATTGCTGCGAAATCTTTAAAGCTTGTTCCGCAGTTGGTGTCTGTACTCGACATAGCTTTAATAGCAATTGCAACATTCTTTGCAATTAAGCTTGTAACATCAGCACTCGATTACTCATTCGGTGAGTACTCTAAAAAGAAAAGCGCCGAAGGAGTAAAGACAAAGCAGATACAAACATTAAGCACTCTCGGTAAAACTATTATCTGGGTGCTCGGTTTAATTTTTCTGTTAGATAACCTTGGTATTGATATTACCGCAGTTGTTGCCGGATTAGGCATCGGCGGTATTGCCGTTGCTCTTGCCGCACAAACCATTCTCGGTGATTTGTTCAGTTACTTTATAATCTTTTTCGACAGACCGTTTGAGGTTGGCGATTATATTAAAGTTGGCGACAAAAACGGAACGGTCGAACATATCGGAATTAAAACAACGAGAATAAGAGCGCTCAACGGCGAAGAGCTTGTATTCTCGAACACCGATTTAACAAACTCACGTCTGCATAATTTCAAAAAGCTGCAGCGGAGAAGAGCGGTTTTTCAGTTGGGCGTTATTTATGAAACTCCTCCCGAAAAACTGAAAAAAATTCCCGAGCTGGTAAAGCAGATAATTGTGGAACAGGATACGGCGGAATTCGACAGGGCGCATTTTAAATCGTACGGCGATTTCAGCTTGAACTTTGAATTTGTTTATTATGTGTTAAGCCAGGATTATAAAACTTATATGGATGTACAGGAGAGTATAAATTATAAGATATTCGATAAGTTTGCTGAAGAAGGAATTGAGTTTGCTTATCCAACACAAATGGTATATGTGAACCGGACCGAAGCAAGCCCGGCATAAGCAAACCGGGTCGTTGGTATTTGTACGATGCGTATACAAAATAAATAATGATTGATTACATTAACGTAGGAAAGCACACCTGCGTTTAACGTACGATTTTAAAAGTACGCTAGTGATTGTTGAATAAGAATCATTCCCAAGAAATTTTCCCTTCCATCTTTCCCTGAATATTCTTAAGTTAAAACAAAAATTATGGGTTTAATGATATGAAACATCTAAACCACATTAAAACTTTATACTTATCTTTAATTAAGCTTTCACGTTTAAAATCTTTTTGCCTACCCACCTACATTAATATTACGGTGGGCAAGCCCACCTACGTTAAAACTACGGTGGGCAAGCTGCTTATTACCCTTTGCCTACTTGCTTACACAAACAGTACATACGCCACAGTAAGGTACGTAAGCCACCAAGGCAGCAACACACCGCCATACACAAGCTGGGAGACAGCAGCCGACAGCATTATGAGCGCAATAAACATCTCTGAGTTTGGAGACACAATTTACGTTGCAAACGGAGTTTATGAAGAGCAGGTAATAATGATACCCGGCTTAACACTAATAGGTGCGGGGATGGATAGCTGTGTTATTGATACTCGTTCTTTGGCAACATCCACAGAATTTAAGGCAGTTATTATGGCTGATAGTTGCATAATCAATGGATTTTATATATTAGTATCAAATAATAATGAAGGTATCGGTATAGAAGTAAGGGAAAGCGACACAAAAATATCAAACAACAAAATATCAAATACTGGATGGGGTGTATACTTATTTAATTCAAATTCAACTTTACTCAATAATCAAATACTATCGATATCCTTAAGTGGTATTGAAATAGAAGCAATCAACAGTAATTATCATCCAATAGTGAAAAGTAATTTAATTAATACACAACAACTTGGGATACATATTTTTTTTGGCACCAAACCCACCATCCGCAATAACGTTATTTTTCTTGTTGATGATTTTGCAACTGGTTATCGCGGAGGTTCTTCCGATACCGTGTGGTTATATAATAATCTTGTAATCTCAGAAAACTCTCAACAAGGGTTTCATAATACAATAGTTCCGATGATTGTAGCCGGAAACACACTTATAGGAAATTTTAATGATTATGCAATAAGAGTTGAGAATTTTAATAAGGTAGTAAATAATAATGTTTTTAACAGTACAAAAGGAATATGGCATTATGAAGGTTCTGAAGCAGTTATCCGGTATAATAATTCCTGGAACAACCAAGTAAATTATATCAATTTCACACCTGACAGCACAAACCTATCAGTTGACCCGATGGTGGTAAGTGAAGACAGTTTAGATTTTCACCTTCAGAAGTTTTCACCACTTATTGATGCAGGTGATCCTGAGATACTTGATGTTGATAGCAGCAGAAGTGACATCGGCTTATACGGAGGTCCTTACGGTGAAATCTATGTTTAC
>JAJRSV010000194.1 GCA_024278655.1 Bacteroidota bacterium
CGAAGTCATACTCCCTATATTAGAACTGTTAGTTTTCCTTTTATCATGGGAGCGGCAGCACGGCAAATGCCTTAACTACTATGATGGATCGGACATTTCGGGGACGTTAAGAAGAAGCTTTAGTTTTTTCACTTTATCGGATGCCTGAATCAAAAATTCACGGTTTCTATTTTTTTCTATAAACAGATCATACGCAATATTCAAACAGGCAATTATAGCTATCGTTTGTGCCGGTTGGTCAGGAAGTTCCTCTTTGGTCTCTTCCATAACCTTATTCACATAAATAGCAAGTTCTTTTGCTATTTCTTCATTTTCTACTAATAAAGAATATTCTTTATCAAATATTTTTATTTTCAGCTTCTTTTTGTCCGTCATTTAGTGTCCTGCCATCAAACAAACAATTTATTTAAGAACTCAAGTGATAATCAATCCGGGAAATTAACTCCTGCAATCTGGTTTTCAGACTCTCCCGCTCCTCTAAATTCATTGAACCGAAACCAATCCCCTCTGCCTTACTCTTAAGCTCGTTTACTTCCGACTCAAGCTCGGCAATACGCTGATACAATGCAGTGTTATCCTGCTTTGCCTTTTCGAGCGCCGCTTCCAATTCGCGGTTGCGCTCAAGCGTATCGGAGTACTGGTTCTTGAGTATTGTAATATGAGACTCAAGAGTATTTAAATCATTTATCAGAGTTTCGTACTTAGTCATTTCCTGAAATTAATTACCTCTTAATTGAGCATCAAATTCTTTCGATACTAATTTAATCAATTTTTCGAAATCTTTCTCAACTTCTTCTTCAGTCAGAGTTCTTTTTTCGTCGTAGAATTCCAACTGAAAAGCCATACTTTTTTTATCGGTTCCCAAATCTTTACTTTCGAACAGGTCGAATATCCTTACGCTCTTAAGCAGACCGGAACCTTTCTTGCGAATAAACTTAATAACCGATTCGCTCGAAACGTTTTTATCGAAGATGAATGCAAAGTCGCGAATCACTTTCGGGAACTTAACCGGTTCGACAAAAGTTTTTACCGGTTCCGGAATTTGCTTCAAAGCATCAACGTCAAACTCAAAACAATAAACGTCCTGATCGATATCAAATTTTTTAAGAACATCTTTTTTCACTTTACCGCCGATGCCAATTTCGGCGTCTTTAAAGCTTTTAGTAAAATAATACTCGTAAATACTTTTTCCAACAGCATAATATGAATCATTCAAAAAATTGTCAAGTGATATTTTCGATATAAGAGAATTTATTATTCCCTTCAAATCGAAGAAATCATACAACTCAACTGCGGCATACCACTCTCTATCGACCTTTTTACCGGTAAGCAGTACGATAAGCTTCTGTTTTTCGGTGTAATCGTCAAAGCTTGTTATATTGCTTTTGCCTTCGTTAAAATAAAAAACGTTACCTATTTCGAACAATGAAAGATTTTTCTCACCGCGATTTAAGTTTCTTGCAACCGCGCTTAGTGCACCGGGAATGAGTGAAGTACGAAGATAAGCCATATCCATGCTTTGCGGATTTGCTAATCTTATCGGACTGCCCGTAAGCAATGCTTCATCTTCGGGCTGCAAGGGATTGTTAATCATTTCGTAAAGTCCGAGTGCGTTTGCCGTTTCTCTTATCTTATCGGTGAACGAAGTTTCATCCTTCTTCGATTCAAGCGTGATGCTAATCTTCGGGATGGAAGGAATATTATCGTAACCTTTTATTCTTGCAATCTCTTCAATTAAATCCACTTCCCTTTCGATGTCGGGGCGGAATGTGGGAACGGTAACTTCCAAATCATCATCAGATTTTTCCTGAACCGTCATTCCTAACTTTTGCAGAATGTTAATATTATCATCCTTCGAAACTTCAAAGCCGAGCAGCTTATTAACACGACTTACTCTTAAAATCAATTTCTTTTCTTTAATGCGATTCGGATAAACATCGATAAAACCTTTAGCAATTTTACCGTCGCCCAACTCTGCAATTAACTGTGCGGTTCTTTCGGCAGCCCATAAAGTATTGTTCGGGTCAGTTCCCCGCTCGAACCTGTAAGAAGAATCGGTGCTTAACTGAAGGTACTTTGCCGTTTTCCTGATGGACGAAGGATTAAAGTAAGCGCTCTCGATTAATACATTTTTAGTATCATCGGATATCTCCGAATTCTCGCCGCCCATTACTCCAGCAACAGCTACTTCTTTTTCAGCATCGCAAATCATCAGTGTGCCGGGTTCAAGTTCACGCTCTTTCGAATCGAGTGTGGTAAACTTTGTTTTACCTTTAGTGCTTTTAACAATAATTTCATTTCCGCTCAATCTGTCAAGGTCGAAAGCGTGCAACGGCTGTCCGCATTCGTACATCACAAAGTTTGTAATATCAACAACGTTGTTAATCGGTCGCAGCCCGATGCTAATTAATTTCTTCTTCAACCACTCGGGTGATTCTTTAATGGTTACGCCGGTTACAACTCTCGCTGAATAACGTGGACAATTCTCCGTATCTTCAATCTCAATGGAAGCAAGCTTGTTAACATCTTCTTCGCTCTCAACAAATTTTATTTCGGGAACTTTCAATTCCCTGTTGAACAATGCTGCAAGGTCGCGTGCAACACCAAGGTGCGATAATGCATCGGGACGGTTTGGAGTGATTGCAATTTCAATTATAACATCGTTAAGTCCTAATGCTTCTGTAATCGGAGTGCCTTCGTTAAGCTTATCATCCAGAACCATTATTCCGGTATGATCATCGCTCATCTCAAGTTCATCTTCAGCGCATATCATTCCGAATGATTCGACGCCTCGTATCTTTGCTTTACTTAACTTGAACTGTCCTTTGGGAATAACGGCACCGATTGGAGCGAATACAACTTTCTGTCCGGCTTCAACATTAGGAGCGCCGCAAATAACCTGCAGCGTTTCTTTTCCGTCGTTCACCGTACAAACCGAAAGGCGGTCTGCATTCGGATGCTTTTCTTTTTTCTCAACATATCCAACAACAAAATTTTTATACAGCTCATTCTGGTCAATAACTTCTTCAACTTCCAGTCCGGACATGGTAAGCCGCTCAACTATTTCACCGGTCGGGATACCTTCGAGGTCAACATATTCTTTAAGCCAGTTTAACGATACTTTCAATTCTGAAGCTCCGGATTAAAATTGTTTGAGAAATCTAAAATCATTATCGAAGAAAATTCTTATATCGGTAATACCGTATTTAAGCATAGCGATACGCTCTATTCCCATACCAAAAGCGTAGCCGGTATATTTTTCGCTGTCATAGTTTACACTCTTAAACACGTTCGGGTCAACCATTCCGCAGCCGAGAATTTCGAGCCAGCCGGAATCTTTACATATCTTACATCCTTTACCTTTACAGATAAAACAAGTGATGTCCATCTCCGCACTCGGTTCGGTGAACGGGAAGAAACTCGGACGGAACCTGTATTTCAAATCATCGCCGTAAAACTGATGTGCAAACGAAACGAGTGTGCCTTTAAGTTAGGCAAATGTAACATCCGTATCAACATACAATCCTTCAACCTGGTGGAACATACAATAGCTGCGCGCACTTATCGCCTCGTTGCGGTAAACCCTGCCCGGCATAATTGCACGAACAGGCGGCTGCATCTTTTCCATCAAACGAATTTGCACGGGCGAAGTGTGGGTTCTTAAAAGAAACTCATCGCTTATAAAATAAGTATCCTGCATATCGCGTGCAGGATGATCGGGCGGGAAGTTCAACGCTTCGAAGTTGTAATAATCCGATTCGAGTTCCGGTCCTTCGAACACCGAAAAGCCCATTCCCTTAAAGATGGCTTTTATCTCATCGAGCGTTTGGGTTAAAATATGTTTACTGCCGACCTGGTATTTCTTGCCGGGCAGTGTTAAATCAATTTTAAATTCGCCGGCTTTTTTATCGGCAGCCAACTCTTCTTTAAGCCGATTATACTTTTCTGTTATTTCGTTTCTTAACAGGTTTAGTGCTTTTCCCGTAGCTGGTTTTTCTTCTTTTGGAACCGATTTGAACTCATCGAAAAGAGCCGGAATAATTCCGTTCCTGCTTAAGTATTTAATTCTGAACTTTTCGAGATCGGAAATGTTTTTAACCGAATCGAGATCTTTTAGAAACTCTTTTCTTGTTTCCTCTATTTTTGTACTAAGCATAGATGTTACCGGAAAATTTAAAATAATACCCTCTTCGGATTTTCAATCGGAAATCTTCGGAGGGTTTAAAATTAGTTTGTAGCAAACTTAACTAATTCAGAAAAAGCATCTGGATTTTCTACTGCGAGACTCGCGAGCACTTTTCTGTTAATAACAACGCCTTTATCGTTCAAAGCATGGATCAAACTTGAATAAGTTGTTCCGTTTGCTCTGGCAGCGGCGTTTATTCTAACAATCCATAGCTGTCTGAATGTACGCTTTTTAAGTTTCCGGTCGCGATAAGCATGCACAAGTCCTTTTTCGACTGCATTCTTGGCAATGGTATAAACATTACCTCTCGCGCCCCAATATCCTTTTGCCTGTTTTAATATTTTTTTTCTTCTTTTTCTCGAAGCTACTTTATTTGTTGCTCTTGGCATTTTTATATACCTCTTTACAGTTTATAGAATCATTGTTGATACACGTTTCGAATCGGATTTAGCAACTAATGTTGCATGCCGCAAGTTTCTTTTACGCTTTGTGCTTTTAGAAGTTAGAATATGACTTCTGTAAGCTTTTCTTCTTTTGAATTTACCCGTTGCTGTTTTCTTAAAAGTTTTAGCAGCACCGCGGTTGCTTTTCATCTTTGGCATAACTTACTTCCTTGTTATTTCTTTTGTTTCTTACTTTTTTTAGCAATCGGAACCAAAATAACGCTCATGTTTCTTCCCTCGAGTTTGATGGGAACTTCCACGCGCGCTACTTCAGATGTTTTTTCAATAAACCTTTTTAATAACTCCCTGCCTAAATCCGTATAAGCCATTTCCCTTCCCTTAAACATCACCGTGCCTTTAACCTTGTTACCTTCTTCCAAAAAGTTAATTGCATGTTTTGTCTTAAAGTCAAAATCATGCACGTCAGTGTTGGGATGAAATCTTATCTCTTTTAATACAGAAACAACCTGATTCTTCTTCTGTAATTTCTCCCTTTTCTGCTGCTCATACTTAAACTTACCGAAGTCTATTATTTTACAGACCGGCGGTTTGGCTTGAGGAGCGATCTCAACCAAATCCAAATCTTTTTCCCCTGCCAATCTTATCGCATCTTGTCGGGTGAATACACCTAATTGCTTACCGTCACTATCTATTACTCTAACTTTTGTCGCCGTAATTTCTTCGTTTACTCTAATCTTTTCTTTTTTTGCGATGTTTACCTCTTTAACTTATTGTGTAATCTTTGTTTTTAATTTGAATTGTAATATTATCAATAAATTCTTTCAATCCCAAAGCACCTTTGTCGCCCTCTTTATGTTTTCGAACCGATATGTTTCCGGCAGTTTGTTCCTTTTCACCAAGAATTAACATGTAAGGAACCTTCTGCGTTTCCCAGTCACGAATCTTATAACCAATCTTTTCGTTTCGCTCATCGAGTTCAACTCTTATGTCGTGTTTTTTCAATTCGTCGGTTACTTTTCTTGCATAATCGAAAAAGTGCTGAGATACGGGAATAACCGCAACCTGCACGGGAGCAAGCCAAACGGGGAATGCTCCGCCGAAGTGCTCGATAAGCACGCCGAAAAATCTTTCTATCGAACCGAGCAACGCACGGTGAACCATAAACGGTCGGTGTTCCTGTCCGTCTTCGCCGATATAGCTCATATCAAATCTCTCAGGCAGATTAAAATCGAACTGGATTGTGCTCATCTGCCATTCGCGTTTAAGGGCATCCCGAACTTTTATATCAATCTTCGGTCCATAGAATGCACCGCCGCCTTCGTCAATTTCGTAATCCAGATTCTCATTTTCAAGCGCTTTTTTCAGCGAATCTTCGGCTTTATGCCAGAGAGAATCATCACCAACTGCCTTTTCGGGTTTGGTTGACAGATAGTATTTCAATTCTTCAAAACCGAATGCTTTCCACATCATTCTTGCAAAGCGGATAACTTCAATTATCTCTGTTTCAACCTGTTCGTGAGTACAGAAAATATGCGCATCATCCTGCGTAAAGCCTCTAACTCGGAGCAGACCGTGGAGCACGCCGCTTTTTTCGTACCTGTAAACGGTTCCCAACTCTGCCCATCTTAAAGGAAGATCTCTGTATGAGCGGAGTTTCGATTTGTAAATCATTATATGAAAAGGACAGTTCATCGGTTTGATGTAATAGTCCTGATCATCAACTTTCATCTCGGCAAACATACTCTCTTTATAAAAATCGAGATGACCGCTTTTTTCCCAGAGCCAGCTTTTGCCCATGTGCGGCGAGTAAAGAATTTCGTAACCGCTGTTAAGATGAGCTTTGCGCCAGTAATCTTCAATTTCTAATCTAACCCGTGCACCTTTCGGGTGCCAATAAATCAAACCTGCACCTGCTTCTTCGTGCGTGCTGAAAAGATCTAACTGCTTTCCTAACTTACGGTGATCTCTTTTCTTCGCTTCTTCCAAAAGCTGCAGGTATTCTTCCAGCATTTTCTTTTTCGGAAAGGAGATGCCGTAAATTCTCTGAAGCTGCTTATTCTTTTCATCACCCCGCCAGTATGAACCTGAAATGTTAAGCAGCTTAACATACTTTATCTTCCCGGTTGAAGGAACGTGCGGACCGCGACATAAATCTGTGAAGTTACCTTCGTTGTAAATACTTATTGTTTCGGAGTTCTCATCCATTTCGGAAAGGAGTTCCACCTTATATTGGTCTCCCTTCTTCCTGAAAAACTCAATAGCTTCCTCTTTCGATAATTCAACTCTTTCGAACCGTTCATCTTTTTTGGAGAGTTCAATCATTTTATCTTCAATCTTCTTCAAATCATCTTCGTGAAGAGTTGAATTGATATCGACATCATAATAAAAGCCGGCATCAATCGCCGGTCCTACACCAAACTTAGCTTCGGGATAAATTTCCTGAATTGCGTGAGCCATCAAGTGAGATGTTGAATGCCAGTAAACTTCTTTACCTTCTTCATCGTTAAAGGTTAAGAATTTAATCGTCGTATCGTGCTCAATCGGGCGGTAAAGGTCAATCACATTGCCGTTTACTTTAGCGGCAAGCGCTTCCTTTGCAAGCCGCGGCGAAATAGATTCTGCAATCTGATACGCAGTTACGCCTTTATCAAACTCTTTACTGTTCCCGTCGGGAAATGTTATTTTAATTTTATCCATAAATAATTCGTCTTTCGCAACATAAAAAAATCGGAGACTTCTCCGATAGTGTGGGCTCTATAGGATTCGAACCTATGACCTTCTGCACGTCAAGCAGACGCTCTAACCAACTGAGCTAAGAGCCCGGGAAAATACTATTGGTTAGCTTAAATGATATTAAAAATATTCAGCCGATTAAAAACAGTCATTTGTCACTGGCTTACCCTACGAAGCTTTAGCGTAGTAGGGGTCACTGGTCATTAGCATGCCCTCCGAAGCGTTTCGCGAAGGAGGGTCATTGGGTCATTTATAGTCATTCGTTGTCATTGAGCAATTCATTCAATCACTTTACTCTTTTTACTCCTGCCCACCGAAACTTTAGTGTAGGTGGGTTACTCTTTTGTCTTTCATTCAACCATTCAGTCATACATTCTATAGTACCGAGGGCCGGACTCGAACCGGCACGGGAAAATAATTCCCACTGGATTTTAAGTCCAGTGCGTCTACCAATTCCGCCACCCCGGCAGAAATCTTTGAATTTTAGCTTGTAAATATAGATAATGCTAATTCTTTTTGCAAGAAACCGTTTATTCAATTATGGTAATTTTTAATCACCTCATCCACTTTATTAAGTAAAGAATTTAACGAAATAAAACAAAATCGCATATCAGCACAAATCTTCATTTAAACAGCGCAGATATTATTTTTATATTATAAGTTGAAATTTTTCAGAAAAAGTTTTGTGTAAAGGAGAAAATATTGTCCGAATCAAAACATAATAATTTTAAGCGTTCCGGTTCGGTAACGGAATGGTTGAAGAATACTTACAAGAAATTTTTAGCAAAAACCCCCGAACGGAAGAAGGAATTTACGACTGCATCTTTCTCACCGGTAAAGCCGTTATATACTCCGGAAGATGTTAAAAGTGATTATCAAAACGACATCGGATATCCCGGCGAATATCCATACACACGAGGTGTTCGTCCGACTATGTACCGCGGAAGATTCTGGACAATGCGTCAGTATGCAGGATTCGGGACTGCGAAAGAATCGAACGAGCGTTACAGATACCTTTTGGAACAGGGGCAGTCAGGTCTTTCGGTTGCATTCGATTTGCCGACTCAAATCGGTTACGACAGCGACCACCCGATGGCTTTCGGTGAAGTAGGTAAAGTGGGTGTTGCTATTGATACACTTGCCGATATGGAAATCCTTTTTGATAATATCCCCCTCGATAAAGTTTCCACATCGATGACAATTAACGCACCCGCTGCAATTCTGTTAGCTATGTATATTGCCGTTGCGGAAAAACAAGGTGTAACGAGAGATAAGATTAGCGGCACAATTCAAAACGATATTCTTAAAGAATACATTGCACGAGGAACTTACATCTTTCCGCCTAAACCTTCGATGCGGCTGATAACAGATGTGTTTGAGTTTTGTGCAAAAGAAGTCCCGAAATGGAATACAATTTCTATATCGGGATATCACATCCGTGAAGCCGGCTCCACAGCATCGCAGGAGGTTGGATTCACACTTGCTAACGGTATTGCCTACGTGCAGGCAGCTATTGATACCGGCTTGAACGTTGATACGTTTGCAAAGAGGTTATCATTCTTCTTCAACTCTCACAACGACTTACTTGAAGAAATCGCAAAGTTCCGTGCGGCAAGAAGGATGTGGGCAAAAATTATGAAGGAAAGATTTAACGCAAAAGATCCCCGCTCATTGATGCTCAGATTCCATACACAAACCGCCGGTTCAACTTTAACGGCACAGCAGGTTGATAACAACATCGTGCGGGTAACTATTCAAACGCTTGCAGCAGTGTTAGGCGGAACGCAAAGTCTTCACACAAACTCAAAAGACGAGGCACTTGCATTGCCGACAACAGAATCGGTAAGAGTTGCATTAAGAACGCAGCAAATTGTTGCAGAAGAAAGCGGAGTTACAAACACA
>JAJRSV010000195.1 GCA_024278655.1 Bacteroidota bacterium
AAATCTTTTACATAAATATCCGAAGCGTTCATCTTAGTGGTTACACGTTCAATTTTAACTTCGGGGGGACGGTTGGGAACAACTTTAATTCGTTCCTCTTGAGTTCCGAACTTAACTACAACTTCTGTTTGATCTTCCAGGTCGAATTTTTTCTCTTTGCCCGGCGGAATTACAACAATCGGTTTCGACATATCCCGCGGGTCGTATATTTCGGTGGGAACATTCCCGCTGTTTTTAGCAATATTCCATGTGTATTGAATAAAAGTCTGTTTCAAAGAAATGGGAGAAGGCATTTTAGTTTGCTCTTCTAATTTTTCTTCCTCGGGTTTCTTTTCTTCGGGCGGAGGTATTTCCTTAACAACTTCCTTAAGGTCCCTAACGCGTTTGTTTAAGCTTGCCAGTTGCTCTTTCAGTTCCTGGTTTTCTTCAATTACATGCGGATCTATTTGAATGCTGAAATCTATACCCAATGAATACAACGAATCGAGGATTGCAACCAGCGAATCCCTAACACTAATATCAACAGTCTTCTCTTTCAACGCTACTCTTCTCAAGTCGAGGTCTGCACCTTTTAATGCCAGTACTGTAATCACAAAAATGTACAGTACCTGATAGATAACAAATTTACTGTCTCTGTTTCTGTTAATCATTTTATTTCTTCGTTATTTTTTTACAACAATTGCTTCTAAATGTTTTAATCCCGAAAGCGTACGCTCATCGGTAAGCGATTGAGAAGCTTGAGTTATTGAAGCCGCTAGTGTATTTAGTTCCTTGATTTTTTCGGAACTCAAATGCTGACTGCTGTTAATCTTATCCATTATACTTTGCAGCGAAGTAAAGTTTTTAACCATCACATCGCTAAGCTTTGCAGTGTGTTCAACAAGCGATTTGTATCTTTCCATTTCTTCTACAGTCATTTGAGCGCCGCCGGTGCCGGCTATAGTGGTCTGGTTTATCTGCCTCAATAAGTTTCTCGAATTCTCTACCTGAATTCTCGAGAAGTATTTGTCTCTTATATCTTTTACATGATTAACAACATTCTGGAACTCAACGCCTAACTGATCGAGTACCGGTTCGAACAATTTACCTATTGCCAGTACAATCAACGCCTTTATCTCGAACGGAACCGAGATTCCAAGGAAGACTTCCTCGCCGAAACGGATACTGATTAAAAGAATAGCAGCACCGATTAACGGTAACGCAGTAGCAATACTATCTATTACACTTGTAGCTGCCTGAATTAATCTGTCGATAGTTTCCGATGCGGGAGTTCTTATAATTTCAATTTTCAACTTGCTGTAGGTTATGTATGCAATAAATAAAAACAGTGCATAACACACCAGCGGTAACCACCAAAAAGTGTACGGTGCAAAATTTTCTACAGGGGGTACCCAACCGGGGAACAATGATTTGGCAAGATTGATTGTTATATTACCAAGCAGCGGAACTTCTGCCACATCAAGAAAGAATGATATAATTAATGCTATAAAGGAAATTATAGCAGGTTTGATGATAAGCGAAAATCGGATTTTACTTACGGCTGATCTGGTATAACTGTCTAATTCTTCTTCCAGACCGTCCTTCATTACCTCATTTGTATCGAATAGTTTGGTACCGATTTCCGGTTTTTCTTTGTTTTTAAGCATTAGTAACCTCTAATGGATTTTTAAAAATTATTATTCAAATATACTTATATTTTTTTTCCTTATACAACGTATTTTATTGGTATATAAGAACTTACGGACATCATGCTGATTAAAAGTGATGGAGCCGGTATAGTCAATTTCAATTTTCATACCAAGCGTTTCCCTTAAGTAATTGTTCAATCAATGCCAAAAGAACAATTTACAGTAATTTTATATGGTAGAATTTTCTGTTAGTTTTGCCTGCAGCAGAGGTAAAAATTAACTATCATTAGTAAACTATTTAGTTTCGTTAAAACAGATTATGTGACTTTTAGATGAAGCTGTTTCAGGTAGCTGACAGAAAGTTGCAGCAAATTCAAGGTGTCAACTTTAATTAATTTATGATAAATTCCAAATATGTAAAAGTTCAAACAAGCATCTGCAATCTCTTAGTCGTCCCGGTTACACAATCTGAACTCCGGCAGATGTATATTTGAATCGTTAATTATTAAACTCTATTAATCTCCAACAACTTTCAGAAATTATTAAGTGAAAACCGCTGTAATTATTCCCGCGTTCAACGAGGAGCAATCAATTGGAAAAGTTATTAAAGATATTCCGAAAGAATATGTATCGGAAATAATTGTTGTTAATAACAATTCGACCGATAACACTGCTGAGGAGGCACGCAAAGCGGGTGCCACTGTTCTGCCCGAAGAAAACAAAGGATACGGTGCCGCTTGCTTAAAAGGTATCGGTTACCTGAAAGGTAAAGATTTTGAAATAGTTGTTTTTCTTGATGGCGACTACAGCGACTATCCCGAAGAACTTATCAATCTGGTTAAACCGATAATTGATGATGAACAGGATTTTGTTTTAGGCAGCAGGGTTTTGGGCAAGAGGGAAAAAGGAGCGTTGCCGTTGCAATCGCGCATAGGCAGTAAAATTGCCGGCTTTCTTATCAAACTGTTCTGGAAAGTTAAATATACCGACCTCGGTCCGTTTCGTGCCGTCAGATACGATAAATTACTGAGCTTGAATATGCAGGACAGATGGTTCGGATGGACGGTTGAGATGCAGATACGGGCAGCTAAAAGAAATCTTAGAATACTTGAAATACCGGTTAAATACCGGAAGCGAATAGGGAAGTCGAAAGTAACGGGAACAGTTAAAGGAACCGTGATGGCAAGCATAATTATATTTAAAACCATATTTGCAGAGTTGTTCAAAGATTGATTATGAAAGCAGCTTATAAAAAAGCAATAATAATTTTCGCTAAATATCCCGCAGAAGGTAAAGTGAAAACCCGGCTTGCAAAAACATTGGGTAATGAGTTTGCCGCCGGTTTTTATAAGCTCTGTTCGGAACATACTTTTGCTGAAGTAAACCGGATTGCTACGGAAACAAATACCGGGGTATATCTTTTTGCATCTGCAAAAGATGAAATTGACAAAATGAAAGATTGGGTAAGTTATAATTTTATTTTAGACTATCAACGCGGAACAGACCTTGGCGAAAGAATGTATAATGCCTTCGCTAAAGTATTTGATGACGGCTGTAAGAAAACAGTAATTATCGGTACGGATGCACCCGGTATAGACAGCCGGCTGATTAAAACCGCATTCGAAAAGCTTGACTATTTCGATACGGTAATCGGTCCTTCGAATGACGGCGGTTATTATCTGCTCGGGCTCAAAGAAAATAATCCCGATTTGTTTGAAGGAATTATGTGGAGTACCGGCGAAGTATTTCAGAAAACGGTTGAAAAACTGGATAGCGGTAAAAAATCGTTTTGTTTATTGGATGAATTAACCGATATAGATACATTGGAAGATTTACTGCAATGGTTGGCTGAACTGAAAGATAATCATCATCCTCTGAAACAAACAGTAAAAAACGAATTAAAGCGGAGAGATTTTTTGCCTTAAAATTATTCGCCGAAAGGGTTTATATTTTAAGATACTAATTGTATAATTAAGTTTGGAGTTAAAATATTGTTAGGGATTCTTTAATGGCTCAGAAAAACCGCAAAAAGAAATCGAGGCAGATAGGTAAAACCAAAATAGAGAAGAAACCTCTGATTGATCCTAAACTAAGAAGCAGAATATGGACTATAATAATAGTTTTGATTTTGTTGATATTCTTTATTGTAAATAATACAAGAGACGTCCCCGAAAGAGGTCCATATCCGCCGGGATACAAACCGCCTCAAACTCAATCGGATTTAACGAAATAAAAATCACAACATTCATTCAGGAGTAACGTATATGTTAAAAACATTTTTGATCTTTGCACTAACTATATCGACTATGACGGTTTACGGATGCAAGAAAAATACAACCGACGAAAATAATGTTGACAATAAAACTGTTAACGTTGATGAAGGTAATAAAATTAAAGCACCCGATTTTGCATTGCTTACATTAGACGGCGAAAAAGTGAAGTTATCGGATTATGCGGGAAAAGTTGTTATACTTGATTTCTGGGCAACGTGGTGTCCGCCCTGCCGCAGAGGTGTTCCCGATCTTATTTCAATTCAGAAAGAATACAAAGACGATTTGGTAATAATAGGAATTTCGTTGGATCAACCATCTACACAGAAAGATATCCAACCTTTTATTGAAGAATTCGGTATTAACTATCCTGTGGTTTTAGGCAATCAGGAAGTATCGATGGCTTACGGTAATATACGCGCAATACCAACTTCGTTTGTAATCGACAGGGAAGGAAATATTGCCAACAAGTTTGTAGGGCTTGTTCCCAAATCGACACTTATTGATGCAATCAAACCTTTATTAAAAGGTTCCTGATTCAGGTTCGTTTTATTTTAATTAAAGGAATCCTTCCCGGGGTTCCTTTACTCATTTGCAGATACAATTAAATTATATCTATTAACAGAAAGAATTTTAATTACAACGGGGTAAAATGGAAGATCCTTCTACAACAAATAAGCTTAATATATTAATCGTCGAAGACGATTTGGAAAATCAGAGATATCTTGGTTTGATTCTTAGACGCCTGTATAATGTGGATTTTTGCGATTCGTCTCTCGACTTCTTCGATATACTTTCCCAAAAACAATACGCAGCAGTAATTATGGATATCACTCTTAAGGGTGAGAAAAACGGTTTGGAACTAACGAGAGAAATGAAGAATTCAGCGCAGTTTAAGAATATTCCTGTAATAGCATTATCGGCACATGTTTTCAGTCAGGACAGGTCGAAAGCTTTTCAGGCG